>NZ_JBMVQX010000054.1:0-11252 GCF_050522745.1 Myroides sp. C15-4
TTCTTGGTTATCAAAACTATAAAGCGTTGAAATAACACCACCTGTAGCAACTGATAGCTGACCTTGGTTGACAAAAGAAGCCTTATTGTCTTGAGCGACTACACCAACACTTAATCCTACTACACTCAGAAAAAGGAAATGGTTACTATATCTATTTTTCATAATCTATAATTGCTTAACCTTTTGATAAATCATTGGATTGGTAATTAAAACCCCACTTCCCTCTAAACGAACATACGTATGGAATGCTTTGCTAGAATCCCATCCTGGATCTCCCTCTTGGTAAGGTGTTGGATCTGTTGATAATTCCTCTACCTTACGTGTGGTTTTTTGCATGATCCCTACACCTGTCACCATTGCACGGTTATACACTCCTTGATTGACGTAAATATCTTCATGAGTTACAGGATAAGAAACTGTAAACGTCCACGTTTCATTTCGGTTTAAGATACCATTGTTGTTGTTATCTCCTTCTAGTGTTACTCTTGAATCTGTTGGTAAATGCGTGTTTTCATCCAATTTAATATGAAATCCAAACAACGGATCTACTACTTCGATGTCTTTAATATCCATATCCCCAGCATTTTTCACTTTGAATGTATAGGTGATTGTTTCTCCTTCTTCTGCAAAAGTATTGGCATTCTCATCTTTAAAAACCCCGTCTTTCTCTAAAGTACACGTTTCACACTCTTTTTGCTGCTGACCGTAACCGAAACCGTACATCATCGTTTGACCAATGACATTTTGGGTCACATCCACTTTGTTTATATTCGTTCCTGTTCCTTCTGAAATCCAGTGTACCACTTGTAAAGGAACTGAAACATTTCCATTGTGACGATCGTAAACTTCTAATTCCTCTAGCTCATCATTAGTCGTTCTTTTTCCCCATAAAGTCACGTTCCCCCATTTGTCAATATCCACGCGAATTACAGGTGTTGGGTTGTTGAAGCGGTCATTTAAATCTAAATTAGAAATATCCGACTCATCTCCATTTGGGTGTTTATTGACATTCCAAACTGCACTAGTTCCCGTCTCTCCAAATCGTTTACCATCTCTTTTGAAACGCACATTTCGATTCTCATGTCCTGTTTCAAATTCTAATTCCTCTTTATATAAAGGTACACCATTAATGACCATATTGAAAGAGTTATCCAAGCGATAAATATCGACAACGAAACCACCATCAGTAGCTGGTTGTTCGAACTTCTCTACTACATTGCTTCCTTCAGGTCTTGCTCCAGCTCTATGGAACCATCCAAACCCTTTTCCAACGATATCTAGGTAACATTCGTCTGCACATGTAATGTTGGATACGTGAATTCCACAGTTCGCATCGGCTGTACGTTTTGAGAAGGTAATATTATCAATTAGGGTATGTCCAAATCCTTTACTTGTAGCTAAGGCTCTGTCTTGGCTTCCGCGAATTGCAATTTTCACCTCTCTACCTACTACATCCTTACATGCTGCTTCTGCAAAAGAAAAACTTGCCGTTAACGGCACCCATCCCAAGCTAAATCCTTCTGGTGATGCCCCTTCTGGTAAACCTGGCCCTGGGTATTTCAACGGTACAGAGGCATAAATATGTCCAGTTTCTTTATCAACCACATCCATCAACATATAATCTTTGTCGTGGTAGGTTACATAGGAATAAATATCTAAGGTATATACTCTATCTTTTTCAATTCCACCTACTACTTCAAATTCGTAGAACGGTTTAATACTCTGTTCAGCTGAACTCGCTCCTCGTACTAAGAAAGCAGCTCCATTCACGGCTCCAGACATATCGCGAATTGTTCCTTCCTTATCCCATGCGGGTGTCCAGTCGTAATTACTATTCGGCAATGTTGGATCATTTGTTGGGGCATTCGGCACCCAAATACCTTGATTCCAAGAATCCGTTGTTGGGATACCCATTTGCACATATCCCGGAGGATTGACAGCATAATATCCATTTTTGATACGCGCTACAGAAATAGTTGAACTGTGTGGCTCACCATTTGCTGCACTATAACGACTGTCATTGATTCCTGGTGCAAATAAATACGAAGGCGTAGCTCCTCCTCTTGGTCCTTGTCTAACGACGCTTCCATTGGAATCGGTCATAATAGCTCCTGTAGTAGGATCTATGCTGATCGACTTTTTATTCATCCAATCTGTTCTACCCGAGTTCACATTCCAATAGCCGCGGTCAAAATCTTCAAAGTATAAGATCTGATCTACACATTCGCCCAATGCCATGAATACCACTTCCTTAATATTATTACATCCGATTGAACCACTAGTTCCTCCTAAATTTCCTTCATCGTTATTGTAACATTCGAAGTGTGGATTAGTTGGTCTTGTATAAGGATCTCCATTGGTTGCATCAACATCCGTCACGTCAGCAGGTCGCATAATTGTCGATTCGGCAATCATAGACCCAGTCATTCCATTCAACCTACCTTGTATCGTATAGGTAATTGTACAATTCTTTGGAATTTGTAATTCTGAACGGAACGTACGTGTTGCAGCATCATATGTCAAGGTTACTGTTTCTTTCGCTATTTTCGATCCTGACGTACAAGAAGATTCCGCTCTCACCTGTCCTGGATTCACAACATCTACCCCTGGAGGTAGTGTAAAGCTAAAAGGAGCACCGTGAATGCCTCTTGCTTCATCTGCTAATAGATCCGAAGGTCCAGCATTACCCGCTTTTACGACATAAGTAATTGCGTCTCCTTTATGTCCACTTGTTGCTGCAGATTCACTATTTCTTAATGCTTGCTTTACTTCTGTATATAAATCAACTTCTGTAATAACAACTTGAGTATTTTCTTCTTTTTTATTCCCTATTCTAAAGGTCCAAGTATCCATGGATTTTTTATCTCCAAATGTATTATTTGCTCCCCGTCCTCCTTCACCCCATTTGTGTCCATTGGCTTTACTGCTTTCGCCCGTATTCCCAGGTTTTAAATGGCTATTGTTTTTTGGATTAACAGCGCTACCATTTGTAGTACTTGGTCTAATATCTTCGTCATTCCAAAATACAATATCTGAGATTGCTGCACCTTGTAAATTGCGATAATTTAATAATTCGATGATAATTCCTCCTTTATTATACTCAATATCAAAGAATGGAAAATGCACTTCTGCCCCTTGTAATTGAATTTTTAAATCTACGGGAACAATTCCATTTAATTTACTTCCATCTGTTCCTACTCCATTCCAGTAAATTTGATTTGTGCCTTCTTGGGTAGTTCCTTGAATGGTTTTAAACACGCCATTATTCGTTACCACCTCAATGGTATATTGTTGCCCTGCTACAGGAGCAGTAAACTCAACATATCCTCCTTTATGTCCAAAGATACCTGGGGTACCCTCTGCTCCAATGACTTTTACATTGTTTACTTCTGGTTCCTCCACTTTTGGATTCAACCAAGTAGTCAATGAAGTACCTGTACTCACATTTACTCTTGCTGTAAGTGGCATATTTTCATCTGGTAACGTATAATACACTTTATGGGTAATATTAGCATTATCATCTGGTGAATTCGGATTGTGAATCTGATTCGTCACTGCACTAGCTTGACTATTTATACTTTTATACAAGAGACTTCTAGTGGTTTCATCCACAAATCCTTTGTTATTCACAAAGAAAGCCCAAACAATTCCTGAAGTACCATTGTGTTTTACACGATAGGTAAATCCATCATTGGTACGAACAAAAAACTGTCCTTCAAAAGAAACATTTGCATACTCACCATTGAAGTTTCCATTGGTAAAATTCAGATTGGTTGCATATACACGTCCTGCAATAAAAGCTGTATTTGCAGTGTTTATCACCGAAATATCCCACGCTCTAATTCCCGCATCATTCCCTTGAGTCCAACTATCATTTGCATTCAAAACAGGCCCTGGCTGATTAGATGATTCACTTCTAGAAGTAAATTCTACGCGATAGATTCCCTCTCCTCCAGCAGGTACTTGATAATAAATAGGAGTATATCCTCCACTACTAGATGCTGTAAGTCTTGGTCCTGCAATTTCTGCTGCTCGATTAGGGATTTGTCCTTGAATTTGATTATTGTTTACTACTATGGTCCCTGAAGGATTGTACAAGGTAATTCCTCCTTTTTTATCATTATAGTTTCCCCTCCAGTCTGTACTTTCTGTACCTTGAGCTGAAGATGCCAATGTAATCTTTTCTCCTGCTTTCGCGTATACATAATGAGCTCCTGCATTAGGAAAAGGAATTGCTTCAGGTGCAGTATATCCGTTACCCAACAACATTCCTCTATGACCTTTTACTCCACTAGGATAAAGGTTTTTCGAACCATCTGCCAACGTAGCCATACTTACCCCTAACGCCAAGGTTAGTGTAAGTAAAGCTTTTGTTGTTATTTTATTTATAATTGTATATATCATTGCTGTATTCGTAATTATAATTCATTTTTATATTTTAAAACCGTTTGTTTTAAAATACCTACATTATGATTCGTTACTTGATTACAAAAACGATATTCATGTATGAAGCTGGTGTTGCTGTACCAATGATGTCGTATTTTAATACACCATTTTCATTGATGCTTATATTCGCAAATACGTCTGTATCGTAATAGGTGATATAGTAGAATAACTCTCCTCTATCAAAAACATCCATAACTGCTGGCGCACCTGAACTTGCGATTACTCCACCATCATAAGGCAAACTACCTTGATTTGCTCCATGAGCAATATTATACGAAGTTCCACTCGCTGTAGTAAATTGATTGACATAATCTTGGTATAAATCTCGCTCCAAATTAGCACCCGTTGTTTTCGTATTGAAGATTACCGCTGGCATATAGAAAAACTGAGGAGCTACCTTTTTGCGCTCTACTGTTTTTAATACACCTGTTGCATCCGCTACTACTACTTTATCCGTTGCCGCTCCTTTGAATGCATCTTCATTGATATTCGTCACCTGAACAGCTCCATTTCCTTTTATAATCAAATGAGAATCTTGAGTTTCATTACTTTCTCCTTCTTTATAATAAAAAGTTCCTAAGAAAATATCTTTATGAAAGCCTGCCGAAATCCTCAATCCTTCATTTGAGTTTGCATCAATTGTAGATAAATTTTGTGTATGACTGAATTTTAATATTGATTCATGACCATTTATTTCTTCTGCCGTAAGTAAACCAATAGAAGATATCTCTTTTCCATACATATTTAAACCTACATGTCCATTATTATCAAATGTAAAATCATGTCCAATGTCATCTTTAGTAAAAAACAGACTAGTAAACTCTCCAAAATGAACTTTACGTTGTATACTACCTCCCGATGGTGGATTTATTAATGTTCCATCATGCGTATAGATATTTTCGTGTACTGCTGGATTTGTCCATGTTACACTCGGTGTATCGCCTCCTACCGTAGTCAGAACTTGTCCATCAACACCAGGTGTAATTTGTGTTGTTAACAAACTTCCTCCGATTTTTGACAAGTCAAATTTTGTTTGATCTACTCCTACTGTGTATTCTGTGTTTGTTCCAGCTTCAGTTGCAACTACAGTAACCTTCTCGTCTTGAGGCACTACTGTCGTTGTTTTTTGACCGGCTTGAATAGCATCTTTTAAATCAAAACCTGCTGATTCAATTCCATTTACCGTCGTTTTAAGTGTCGTACCATCCATGCGGTTGGATACTTCATTTACCAACTGTACTTCTGAGGCAACATTGTTTACTGTAGAAACAATAATATTATTATTTACAACCGTATTATCTCCTTCTCCTGTTGTTTTTTTCGTTA
The DNA here is from genome assembly GCF_050522745.1 of Myroides sp. C15-4. Classification (NCBI taxonomy): domain Bacteria; kingdom Pseudomonadati; phylum Bacteroidota; class Flavobacteriia; order Flavobacteriales; family Flavobacteriaceae; genus Myroides; species Myroides sp. C15-4. The sequence continues at coordinate 5,773 of NZ_JBMVQX010000054.1, forward strand.
AAGCATTCGTAGTTGCTGGTGCAATGGTCGATTGATCGACCCATGTTGTACCAGTTCCATCTGCATTAGTTACCATCACTTGATTTTCTGTACCCGGTGTAATAGCTAGAGTTACATCTTTCAATGTTGCTCCTACTCCACCTCCTACTGTAATTCCAGTTCCAGTAATGCCCTTTCTACTAATCAAGCTCTCCTCTGTTAAATCGGTAGGTACCCATTGCCCACCTTTTCCATCTGATCCAGCAATAAAGGTTAACACTTGATTGGCTGTGGGGGTAGCTGGAGAAACTTCAACACCTTGAATAGCTCCCACTACCGTAGCATTGGTAGGTCCTGTAACATCACCGCCTAAATTAATAGCTGTGATATCCCCTTGCTGTGCAAAGCGAACCCAACGATCGGTATCCCAATAGTAGTATCCTGGTGTTACATCATTTTGCTCTTTTTCATTATAAACCATCAAAGACTGAGCTGGTGTATCAATTGGCGTTTCATCATTTGTTGTTGACACTAATTCCACACGAGGTATTAACAATCCTCTCTTTGAGGATTGTATATCAACTGCTGCTGTTTTTGCTGGTTTATCTGTTCCAAACCCTTGTTGTGCTTGAACTTGTTGCGTACCTAATAACAATACTAAACTAAGTCCTGCAAATCCAATGTATGTTTTTTTCATCTTTGTTTTTCTTTTTATTAGTTACGACCTACAACGATCCATTTCGTTCCGTTCGATTTGATAATCCAACCTTGGTAAGGCATCGCTCCATATACCAATGTTGTCGTAGCATCTGTTTTAATATTCAAATAACCACCATGTAAATCATCTGTATTTACAATTTTAATGCTAATCGTTTGTCCTGCTGTTCCATCGATTGCTGGTAAAATCAAGTTTGTATCATCATTTTTCAATACAACTTCAATTACTATCTCTTCCATTGAAGGGTGGTAGTTGTTCACTACAGTATTATCACTGATATTTACATTGCCTTCTTGATTAATAATAACATCACCTTCAGCTTTATCAATTGTTGCCAATTTTCCATCCGCTTGAACCACCACTACTTGATTGGTTTTAGCTTTATCTGCAGTTCCTAAACCATTAATAGCCAATGATCCTCCAGTACCAACATTCAATGTTGTAGTTTCTGTAATATCACCACCTAGTTTAATGTTATTATCCTCTTTTGTTAAACCGTTAGATGCTGTAACTGTATTGCCTAAATCAGCAGCAGAAACCCACTTTGTTACATAAACCGTTTTATTATTAGCATCTTTTACCGCATCCCCATTTTCATCTAATAAAGGTTGGTCAGAAGTAACTAATACATCACCTTCTGCTGTTCCTCCTGTAATATCAATTCGCGTAGCGTCTAGTAATGCGTTCTTTCCACCAAATACAGAAATAGATCCTGATGTTAACGCTTTACCGTTTAACAATTCTCCTGTGATTTGTTGATACGTTACTGTTCCGTCTGCATTTGCTACAGGAATAGCTCCTTTTGGTGCATTATCAGCTCCAACATTCGCTGTCATTTTTTCTGCTGTAACTGCTCCATCCGCAATTCCCAAGGTTACATCTTTCAATACAGAATTGGCTACTGCTAAGTCAGTTCCTACAACTCCACCTGCTGTTACCGTGATTCCTACTCCTTTTAATGCTTTTGCTTCAATATTTCCACCGTCAATAGCTTCACCAATTAAGTTCTCTGGTGATGTTTCTTTTAACACACCATTTTCGTCAGCCATTACGACTTTATGTCCAACAACTGCATCTTTATCTTCTAAAGTAGGTAATCCTTTGATTGCTAAAGAAGCGTTAGCATCCTCAATATCCAATACTGTTGGTGTAGTTATTGGATTTCCTCCTAAGTTAATTTTGTTATCACCGTCAATAGAAATTCCTTGTCCAGCTTCTAACGTATTAGATAAGTCAGCCGGTGATCTCCATTCTGTTGTTTTTTTTCCAGCAGCATCAACCTTAGTAACCATAACAAGTCCGTCACTATCACCCGCTGTAATCTCAATATTTACATCTTTTAAAAGGGCTGTAGCTCCATTTGTATCTACAGAAATCGAAGAAGAAGTCAAGGCTTTTCCATTTACTCCTTCTGTAATTACCTCTTCTAAAAGTGCTTTTGGCGTTACTACTTTTAAGATTCCATCCGATCCCATGATCACGATGTTCTGTTTTGCTGCATCGAATTCTTTTCCAGCAGTCCCATCAAGTACATCTAAACCAGTAATTGCTAAAGACGCATCGGTAGCTGAAACATCTAATACAGTAGCTGTTTCAATTGGAGTTCCTCCTAAAGAAACGTGTACTTTACCATCAGCTCCAATTTCAGTAGTAATCCCATTTTCACCTACAACAGATCCGTTGATAAAATCTTGTGGATTTACCCATTTCGTTGTTTGAACAGTCTCTCCATTAATATTTACTATTTCTGTCACTAATACTTGTCCTGCTACATCACCACCTTTCACACTTACGTTATAATCCATATCGTGTCCGTCTGGTGTTGGTTTCACTGTCACATTTGTTCCAGCTGAAACCGTTACTGCGCTACCTGAGTTAGACGATACGAAACGCACCCATCTACCTGTATTATTATTGTAAGCTGCATCCCAGTAGTAAAAACCAGCGGCTGTATCTGCTGTTCCTGTGTTGTACACCATCAAAGCATTAGCAGGTTTTGCTACAGGTGCTGCTTGATCTAAATTAGGAATAGCAATACGAGGAATTAATAAACCACGTTTGTTCGACACGATGTCTACAGCAGCAGAACGATCTGGTGTGTTTGTTCCAAATCCTTGTTGTGCAAATGTATTTGTTGTAGTTAAAACTGTAAATGCTACTACTGCTGATACTATAATTTTTTTCATGATAAATTTCTGATTAAGTAAGGAGATTAAAATTTGTTAACGATTTGCCATTGTGTACCATCTGATACAAAGTCCCATCCAGAGTAAGGTAAACCTGTTTCTAGTGTTTTACCGTTTAACCCTGCAACGTTTCCTTCAATAACTACATAACCGTCTTCGTTCGTGTCAAGTTTTTTAATGGTGTATTTTTTTCCTTTGTTCGATTCGTTTGCAGTTGGTAGCTTAATTACAATACCTTCCGTTGGTGCTGCTTCTGCATTCACCAATACTACGGCGTCTGCTGCTAAAAGTTCTGTTGCTGTTGCCACTGTTTTCACCGCTGTTGCTACATCCACTTTCCAAATCGTTTCATTAGGTTTGGTTGCATCCACACGGCTAGAAACAGTTGTATTGGTTCCGTCTTCTAAAACCACTGTTTTTTGCTCTGCTTGCACCACCGTTTGTAAATCTTGGTAGGTAACATTTCCATCTTTATCCGCTACTCCAATTCGAGGAGCATCCGTTGTACTTGTACCTGCATCTAACTTTCCAGCTGTTACTGCTTTATCTGCAATACCTAACGTCACATCTTTCAATAATGAACTTGCCACCTCTGTATTTAGATTCGTTCCAGCATTTTCACCAGCTGTCACGGTAATTCCAACCCCTTTTAACATCTTCGCTTCAAGATTACCTTGGGTAATTACATCTTCGATCATGTTTTTCGCTGACGTTTGTTTTAGTACGCCTTCGCTATCTGCAATCACGAGATTGTTAGCTGTTGGATTTTTTTCTACCTCATCCAATCCTTTAATTGCTAAAGTCTTAGTTGAATCAGTGGTAAGGATTGTTGGTTGGGTTAATTCTCCACCTAATCCAATGCGCGTTACGCCATCAGCGCCAACAATTTTCTCAACACCATTGGTTGTTTGTACCCCCAACTGATCTGCATTTACCCACTCCGTTACTTTACGAGATTCAATCTGATCTGATCCATCAGGGTTTTGTCCTACCACAACATCTTTCGTTGTTGTAACTAATACTTGTCCATCTGTTTTCCCAGCTTTAATCTCGATGTTTGTCTTTCTTAACAACACTTTTTCTCCATCAGTCACTACTAAGGATTCAGAGGTTAAATCTTGTCCTTGTGTTGCTGCTAAATTTTCAACATTAACAGTAGCAACTCCATCAACAAAATTAATAGTAGGAGTAGTATCCGCTTCCTTCACCACACCTAACGTAGTTCCATTTGCGTTAGCCACACTAATCGTGTAATCATTTCCTCCTGTTGCATTGATATCTGCTTTTGCGACAACATCAACTGGCGCTGTACCGACGAAAGTATCTCTATTATTTAATTCTGCTTGAGGAATCCATTTTGTCTCTCCATTTGCATCAGTTACCAATACAGATGAATTCCCTCCTGGTAACATGTCGATAGGAGCTACACTTCCATCTATAATCTCATCCGATCCAACGGCTCCTGTACCGATGTGATCTGAAGTAATTTTATCTTTACCAATATTCAATTTTACATTTTGTAATACGGCATGTTCTTTTGACGTTTCTGTCGATTCTAAAGAGTCTCCAATCACAATCACTCCATCAGTTGAAAGCGTTTTTGCTTCTAAATCACCTTGATCTATTGCTTTTTCAATCAAATTCTGAATTGACGTTTGTTGTAAAACACCATCTTTATCTGCCATTACTACATTAGATCCACTCACGTTATCTTTGTCTAGCGATGTTAATCCATCAATAGCTAATGTATTGGTTGAGTCAGTTTCGATTGTCGTTGGTTTATCTAAAGGACCACCTAATCTAAACTCACTATTTCCATCTGTGTCATTCACTACCGTAATACCATTCTTCGCAGTTACCGTTGCTGATACAACTTCTTTTGGATCTTGCCACTCCGTTACTTTACGCTCCTCTTTAATCTCATTACCATCAGCATCTTGTCCAACAACAACTTCTTTTGTCACCGTTACTAATACTTGTCCGTCTGCTGAACCTCCTTTAAGATCCAGTTTTGCATCTTTTAATAATGCATCTGCTCCACCATCTACATAAATAGAAGTTGAAGTTAACGATCCTTTTGTCGTAGCAATAGTATGAACTAATTCATCCAAAGCATCTTTTACATTCGTTGAAGCTAGACCTGAAGTTGAATTATCATATAAGATATTATCTGCATTAATATCAATTGTTGCGATATCATTCCCTTCTGAATCTTTGAAAATATATTTCCCTTCTGATTTAGACAAGTCTTCTACAATAACTAAAGCTGGATCTATAGTTACCCCTTCTCCTAGTATTGGATTACCATCCGCATCAATTTCATTTTCATTATAATAGGTATAGGTACCGTTTTTGTTTATTGCTAAAACAGTTACAGTTTCGTTTGCCTTAACAATCGTCTCAAATTTGCTGTTGTCTACATTCACCCATGAGTTGGTTGAAGCATCCCACTCTTGGAAAATTACATCTCCAGTCGTTTGATCGTAAACAATTTTGGTAAATCCACCAGTTGTTTCAGTTAAATGCGTGATATAATCGTTAATTGTTGGATACGTACGTCCATCAACTGTGATAGGACCGTTCTTCACAATTTCTTC
>NZ_JBMVQX010000055.1:0-9961 GCF_050522745.1 Myroides sp. C15-4
TCAATCGTTCCTTCGGTTCCATCGTCTTTGATGTAGTAGAATTTATTCTCCGTGCTGTTGTAGAATACGTTTCCGTATTTGCCTTTCAGCTTGTTGATGATTTCGGTAATGAACTCGTTATTGTTGGTAATCGAAGTTACAAACTCTTCATTATTCGTTAATTCCTCAATGAATGTCGTATTGTTCGCAATCTCTTTTACATCCAGCTGTACTTTGTTGCCATCAGAATCTGTTACGGTCAACATATCCGCATCAAGCGTAAAGCTTACGTTAGTCGTATTAATCGAAGACCAATCAATCGTTCCTTCGGTTCCATCGTCTTTGATGTAGTAGAATTTATTCTCCGTGCTGTTGTAGAAGACGTTTCCGTATTTGCCTTTCAGCTTGTTCACAATCTCAGTAATAAACTCGTTATTGTTGGTAATCGAAGTTACAAACTCTTCGTTATTCGTTAATTCCTCAATAAACGTAGAGTTGTTCGCAATCTCTTTTACATCCAGCTGTACTTTATTTCCGTCAGAATCTGTTACCGTCAACATATCCGCATCAAGCGTAAAGCTAACGTTGGTCGTATTGATCGATGACCAATCAATCGTTCCTTCGGTTCCGTCGTCTTTGATGTAGTAGAATTTATTCTCCGTGCTGTTGTAGAATACGTTTCCGTACTTGCCTTTCAGCTTATTGATGATTTCGGTAATGAACGCTTGATTCTCTACTAAACGAGAAACGAATGTTACATTCTGTGCAATCTCCTCTACGTGTAATTGTACCCTACTATTATCTAAATCAGTTACGGTCAAGTAATCGCCTACCATGGTAAACGTTACGTTTGTTGTATTTAAGTCATCCCAAGTAATTAAGTGATGGCTACCGTCTGTCTCATCAATATAATAAAACTTGCGATCATTATAGTATACATTCCCGTACTTTCCCTTTAGTTTATTTACGATTTCTGTAATAAAGTTCGAATTGTTGACAATATCGTCTAATGACATCGAGACGGTATTTCCATCAGAATCAGTAATCGTCAGGTGATCATCAATTAAACTAAAACTTTGATTGGTTGTATTCACAAACGATTGTGAATTTAATAGACGTACCCATCTATCTTTTTTCCAATAGTAAAAGCCAGAAGGAAAATCCTCATGGCCAAGATTATAGACGAATAAACTTTCTGTCAGGTCTCCTACAATAGCTTCTTTATCTGTTTCACTTTTTAAAATGACTCTAGGAAATAAAACCCCCTTATTCGGAGAGACAATATCTAGTTGACTTGAATTAGCTGGAGTTACTGTTCCAATACCAACTTGGGCAGTTACAAAACCAGTTGCAAACAACGCCATCAATGGAATAACTTTTCTAATCATATTACAATTTTTAATAAATTTTACTCAATTTTTTATTAAATTTAAACACAATTATCCCATCAAAAACACCAAAAAAACAAATAACCCTCATTTAATCAGTGTTATTGTTTTAAATTATCACTATTTTAAATCTTATTTTTGAGATTTTTTCTCAATTTTATCTTCTCAAAAAGTGCTTTTATTCAAAAATAAAAGCGGAGCAGGAGTAGAATTATGAGAAATCAAATTGAAAAATGAAAAACCAAATAAGTAAAAAAGAAATATAATAAGTAATTAATACCTAGTCGGCACCCAATCCTTTTTTGCGATATCACTAAATAACACCAGAACTAAAATGAAAAACACAAATAATAAACACCTTTTTAGATTCAACTAAATCCTCTCTCCCCTTGTAAAGCTTTGAAAATCATCGATATCATCCTTTTTTAGAATAGCAATAATTACTTTTACTTCTAAAATGGGTGTTTTTTCACTCCTTTAAAAAACACGAAATGCCCTAAAAAGCATAAACTTTTTAGGGCATTTTATCTACATACTGCGACTATATTAGCTACAACTTCTCGTCTCTAATTTTTTCTATTACTTCTGGATTGATTAAGGTTGAAACATCTCCAAAGTCTTTGGTTTCTCCATCGGCTATTGAGCGCAAAATGCGTCGCATAATCTTACCAGATCTCGTTTTAGGCAAGCTGTCAACAAATTGAATTTTATCCAACTTAGCAATGGGTCCAATGTGACTGCTGATGTATTGGTTGATTTCCTTTTTTACATTCTCACGATCTCTGTATTCTCCTTCTACTTTCAGGGTAATAAAACCGTACAGTGCATTCCCTTTGATGTCGTGCTTATAGCCAACCACAGCACTTTCAGCTACAGCTGGATGTTCATTGATTGCATCTTCGATTGGAGCCGTACCTAAATTATGTCCTGAAACGATCACCACATCATCTGCTCGTCCTGTAATTCGGTAGTATCCCACCTCATCTCTCAAGGCTCCATCTCCAGTAAAATACTTCCCTGGAAACTGACTAAAGTAAGTGTCTTTATAGCGTTGGTGATCTCCCCAAATCGTACGAGCCATGGATGGCCAAGGAAACTTAATACAAAGCGATCCATCAATTTGGTTGTCTTCAATTTCATTTCGTTTCTCATCCATTAATACCGCTTGGATTCCCGGTAAGGGCAGCGTTGCATAGGTTGGTTTTGTTGGCGTAATAAATGGCAGGGGAGAAATTAGAATACTTCCTGTTTCTGTTTGCCACCATGTATCAACAATTGGACATTTTTTCTTTCCTACATGGTCATTATACCAGTGCCATGCTTCTTCGTTAATTGGTTCTCCTACAGATCCTATCACGCGTAGACTCGACAAGTCATGTTCATTTACATACTTGTAATCTTCTGTCATCAACGAGCGAATGGCCGTTGGTGCGGTATAGAATTGCGTTACTTTATATTTGTCGATGATATCCCAAAAGCGGCTTGGGTTCGGGTAGGTTGGAACGCCTTCAAACATCACAGTAGTGGCTCCATTTAACAAAGGACCATATACAATATAAGAATGCCCTGTAATCCAACCACAATCTGCAGTACACCAAAAGATATCATCATCTTTATAATCGAAGATATTTTTAAAGGAATAGGCCGTTTGTACCATGTATCCTGCTGTGGTATGTACCATTCCCTTTGGTGTTCCTGTAGACCCCGAAGTATACAGGATAAATAACGGATCTTCTGCATCCATCACTTGAGCCACGTGATTCGTAGAAGCAGCGTCTAATAATGGATTTAACCAAATATCGCGTTCTGGCATCATGTCGATATCTGCTTCTGTACGTTGTACAACCAACACGCGTTCAACGGTTGGACATGATTTTAATGCATCATCAATAATTGGTTTTAAGGGAATGCTCTTACTTCCTCTAAAACTTCCATCTGAAGTAATAACAAATTGACAAGCAGCATCGTTGATTCGCTTGCTAACTGCTGAAGAAGAGAATCCGGCAAAAATCACACTGTGAATGGCGCCAATTCGAGCACAGGCCAACATCGCAACAGCTAATTCAGGAATCATTGGCAAATAAATACAAACGCGATCCCCTTTTTGTACCCCTTGTTCTTTTAATACGTTTGCCATTTTACAAACGCGATTGAATAGGTCGTTATACGTAATAATTTGTGGATGTTCCTCTGGATTATTCGGTTCAAAGATTATAGCGGGCTTCTCTCCTCTTTTCGCTAGGTGTCTATCCACGCAGTTTTTTACAATATTTAATTTTGCGTTGACAAACCACTCAAACTTAGATTCTTCCATATCGAACTGAAAAACCTTATCCCAAACTTGGTACCATACAAAGTTTTCTTCTGCTATTTTGCTCCAAAACTTTCTAGGTTCTCGCACAGATTTTTTATAATGTTTAAAATACTGTTCGAGATTCTCTATTTTATAATAACTCATAGGTAGTGTGTGGTTTTGTTTTATTTTATTTCGTTTATTTTACTTCCCATAAAAATAAAGGATTATTAGTATATACCAAAAAACCATACGAACTTTTTATTCCAAATTCGCATGGTTTCTATACTATTGCAATACATCAAATCGTTCTTTCCCTAAAAAAGAGGATACTATTTGATTTGATTTGATTAAAAATCGAAGTTTAAGCGCTTAGCTTGTTCAAATTCATCTAGAATAGAGGCGATAATTTGAGCTACTGGTTCAATGCGGTGAATTAAGCCTGCCACTTGTCCCGCTTCCAATTCTCCCTCTATTAAATCACCTTCAAACATTCCTTTTTTGGAGCGTCCTTTACTCAAATAGGCTCTCAATTCTTCAGTACTTGCCCCTGCTTCATACAAGGCTTCTATACCCTGATAAAATTCATTTTTAATTAGGCGCACAGGAGCCAATTCTTTTAGTGTTACCATGGTATCTCCTTCTTCAACTTGAATGACTTTCTGCTTAAAGGCTTCATGGGCTGAGCTTTCTGTAGACGCAATAAAACGCGTGCCCATTTGCACGCCATCTGCACCGAGAACCATCGCAGCTAACATGCCCTTTCCTGTAGCAATTCCACCTGCAGCTATCAAGGGAAGCTGTATCTTTTCTTTAACCATGGGAATTAACGTAAAAGTCGTCGTTTCCTCTCTTCCATTGTGTCCGCCTGCTTCAAATCCCTCTGCAACAAGGGCATCTACTCCCGCATCTTGTGCTTTTAAAGCAAATTTAGACGAACTAATCACATGTACCACTGTAATACCGTTTGACTTTAAAAAAGGCGTCCATATTTTGGGATTACCTGCAGAGGTAAATACAATCTTGACTCCTTCTTCTACAAGAATATTCATTATTTCTTCTAGGTCTGGATACAACAAGGATACATTGACACCAAAGGGTTTGTCCGTTGCCTGTTTGCACTTTTGTATGTGTGTTCTCAAAACTTCTGGATACATTGATCCTGCGCCAATTAGTCCTAATCCTCCCGCATTGCTTACAGCACTTGCGAGTTTATAGCCACTGTTCCAAACCATTCCCCCTTGGATAATAGGGTATTGTATGTTAAAAAGCGAGGTAATGCTGTTTTTTGCCATCTGTTTTGATCTTTCGTTTATTCTACTTTCGATATAACACCAGAGCCGATTAATTCTTCTCCTACATGCCAAGATACGAATTGTCCTTCAGTAATTGCCGATTGTGGCTCATCAAAACGCACGTACATGCCGCTGTCCATTTTGTATAAGGTCGCCTCTTGTAGGGGTTGACGGTAGCGAATACGCGCTTTTATGCGCATGGTCTCGCCTGATTTTAGCTGTAAATCCTCGCGTATCCAATGAATTTCATGCTCTTGTACCGCTAGTGTTTTATGGAACAACCCTGGATGTGTATTGCCTTGACCAGTATAGATGATATTGTTTTCTACATCGGTAGCAATAACAAATAAAGGATCTACTGTTCCTCCAACATTCAAACCTTTGCGTTGACCTGTAGTGAAATAATGCGCTCCATAGTGCTCTCCTACTTTTTTACCCAGCTCAGGGGTATACTGAAACGCTTTGGCTTCGGCATACAATTCTTCTGCTAGGGTTGTAGGTGCTATTCCCGTACGAGCAAAAATCGGTGCATCTTTTGGAATCTCATAGATAAAACCATCTTTGGGTTTTAATTGTTGTTGTAAAAATTCGGGTAAGCGAACTTTTCCAATAAAACACAATCCTTGGGAATCTTTTTTCTCTGCGGTAATTAAATCTGCTTCTGTGGCAATTTCTCTTACTTTGGATTTGTACAATTCTCCAACGGGAAATAAGGCTTTTGCCAACTGTTCTTGTGACAATTGACATAGAAAGTACGATTGGTCTTTTGACGGATCAACACCTGCTAATAACTTATATACGGTTTGGGTTGTACCATCTGCAGCAACCACTTCTTCTTCCGCTTTTCTACAATAATGTCCTGTAGCTACATAATCCGCTCCTAATTCTAGTGCAATTTTCATGAAAACATCAAACTTGATTTCTCTATTGCACAGTACATCCGGATTTGGCGTACGACCATTTTCGTACTCCTTAAACATATAATCTACAATCTTCTCCTTATATTGTTCACTTAAATCCACCGTTTGAAAAGGGATGCCTAATTTCTCAGCAACCATCAGAGCGTCATTGCTATCTTCTAGCCAGGGACACTCATTCGAAATGGTAACGGTATCATCATGCCAATTTTTCATGAATAATCCGATCACTTCGTATCCTTGTTCTTTCAATAAGTAGGCGGCAACACTTGAGTCTACCCCCCCTGAAAGTCCTACTACTACTCTTTTCATATTTTAAAAAAAACTAAGAGGCAAAGTTACGGAGAATTGCGCTAAACTCATGCGATTTTAGATTTTCTTTAGAATTGCTCTTTATCTCACTTAGTTTATATTTTATTTTGGTGTTCGATGAATCTACGCTACGCTTCGATTTGTTGTTTGCTCTTTGCTATTTGCTATTTGCTCTTTGCTCTTTGCTCTTTGTTTGTTGTTACCATCACTCACCATTCACCATTCATCAGTAACTCACCACTTACCACTCACCACTTACCACTCACCACTCACCACTCACCACTTACCACTCACCACTCACCACTCACCACTCACCACTCACCACTCACCACTCACCACTCACCACTCACCATTCACCATTCACCATTCACCACTCACCACCTATAATCCAAAGCTATAGCGCAACTGAATACCGAAGTTGTAATTTTTAAAAACAGTCGTTGTACTTTCTTCCACACGCTGATAGGTCAAAGCTTGATCGGGAATGGGTTGATAGGCTACTAATTGTTTATTGTTCTCCCTCCCACTTGATTTTTGGTTGTTTATTCCCAAATCAACATACAAACCAACATAGAGGTTTTGATTGTCCCTCAGGTTGTGTTTTACACCAAATTCTCCAATCCAGGCCCATCTATTTTTTAATTCCACATCAGGTTTGTGTTCTACCTGCTCTTGATATCCAAATCCCGCATACAACAAGTCTTGATCTAAGTGTAAGTTATACTGCGGAAAGAAGCCTGAGGTTTGCAATTGATTCCACGTTAAAGTCGCTTTGGTATTCATCATCAGCGAATACTGTATCCCTGTTCGAATATAGAGTGCCGTTTCTCCTTTTCCGACATAGTGTACGGTTAACGGAATATGGAGTTGAGAGACCTTCCACTGTTCCTTGTACTTTTTTCCCTCATAGCTAAAGGTAAAGACTTCATTTTCCCAATCGGTTTCTTGACTGCTTCCCTTGAGATTCCTCCCCGTAAAGTCTGTAGTTTGACTGGCATACTGCACACCAAGACCCATACTCCAATTGGGCGCTAGATAGTAATCATACTGTAGTCCAATCGCTGTAGCTATTTTCAAATCGGCAGTAATTGGATCAGGTAAGCGACCGTAATTTTGGTGCATTCCCACTTTTACTGTTACTCCTACTTCGTGATCCTTATAATAGTAAGGTTTGTATTGCGCCTGTACAGGAACAGCACGAATTAAACATAATCCTATCAAAAAATATACGTATTGTTTCATCCTTATTGATTTTTGAAATTCCCCTGCATCAGAACTACAATCCCTTTGTGATACAGGGAGGAATCTCCATTAGCTTTTGTTATTGAACGATAAATTGAATTCCCTGTTGTTTGCCTGCAATTTTTAGTATTAAATAGTAAGATCCTGCAGCAACCGTTGGCGGAATTTCAATTCCCATCTTGCCCTTATCCAATGCACCACTTTTAATTAACTGTCCTGTGATGTTGTAGATCTTGTATGTTGTAGCTTCTTGACGAGCTTCCTCCTCTAGTCGAACATACAACCAAGCGCTCTTTTGTACAGGGTTTGGATAAACGGTCCAACCTGCAGTTGTTTTTCCTTGAATAAAGATGGGACAACTTCTTATTTTTTGCCCATTGTGTAGGGTCAGTTCCACTAGGTATTCTGCATCAACATCTAAGGTTGTACCAGCATCTCCTTGCTCAGCATAGAATTGCTTTTTGCCAAGTGACAAGCCATTTTTAAACCATTCATACCCACTAAATGCATAACCGCCATTGGTTTGTTTGTTGTTGTTGACCAATAAAACTTTGTCGTATTTCTGGAATACAATGTGTTCTGTAGGCATGCGCTTGTCTATTCGAATGATATAGGTGGTTGTTACTTGTCCATTCGCCGATTCTACCTCAATTACTTGTTCGTGTATGCCATAGGTTGTCACGGGAATCACGATATAGTTTGACGGTTTTACTACTGCGCCAACTTGGGTGATAATTTCCAAGACCACTTCTTCTTGAGGCGTTGAACAGTCTAAGACTAATTCTACTACACCTTCTATTTTACCATGAGAAACACCATCCACAAGGAGATCCCAAATACTCGCATCTCTACTGGTTACTTCAATGGTTTGCGAAACTGGAACGGCTGCTTTGTAATTGGCATTTCCTTCTTGATGGGCGGTTACCGTTACAACCCCAGGTTTTAGGAAATGAATCACTCCTGCTGCATCTACTTCTGCAAGGGCTTGTTCGGCTGGATCCTCTATTGTATACGTTACAGCCAAACCAGAACTAGCCACCGCTTGAAGCGGTAAGGACGGTGTATCCTCTAATACAACGGTCGAAATGGCACCAAAGCGAATGTGTTGCTCTGCGGGTGTAATGGTCAATGTTCCCAGTAAACGCAAGGGTTCATAATTTGGTTCATCTGTAATGGTAGCCACTACGGTATAGCGCCCTACTTGCGTTTGTCCATTGTTTTCATAGGCAACCGTTGCTCCTGTTCCCAACGGTCCTTCTACTTGTAAATACTGGGCTTCTCCATCATAAACAACCGTTTTTGAAGGCAAACTAAGCCCTTGTATTTCACCTCTTTTAATTTCAAAAGAAGCTGTTGTAAATGAACGAATGATATAATTTGCACGTGAAGCAAGGCTTCCTTGTATAATCGCATACTGACCTACATCTTCACCTGGCTCGCGTTTTAGTTGTCCTGTCATGATATTAGCAGGATAATCTCCCCGTCTCAATCCTTGAATCGCATACCTCAATACGGGGTCTGTTTGTCCATGGCGTTTGTATTGCCCTGTTTCTACAACAATAGCAATTGGCGCTGGTGTAATTTCAAAGCGCCCTTCGGTATCCAAACGCAAGACATAATTATTTCCTATACTTTCTAAGCTTCCAAGTGTATATCGGTAGCGACCTACATTTTCACCTGTACTTCTACCTAATGTACCGCGTAAAGCTGTTGCTATGGTATCCCCATTGCTTAACCCAATTACGGTAAAGACTAAAGCAGGATCATCCGTTCCATATTCTTTTTCTTGGTTTTGTTGCGGATAAATAACCAATTCAATCGGTGAAATGACAAAATCTGCTTCCTCATACACAAGGGTATAATTGGCGGTTGCCACTAAACTTCCTTGTTCAATCGCATAAGTCCCCACGGCTTCCCCTACCTGACGTACAAGCTGTCCTGTTAGCACCTGCATCGCTTGCTCTCCTCTTTGCAATCCGCTTACTTCATAAGTTAATACAGGATCTGTTGCCCCATAGTTTTTAGTTTTCGGTGTAGCGGTTATGGTTAACACAGCAGGGGTAATTTCCAAATCAGCGGCTTCATACACGATCGTATAATCCGTTGATGCCGCTACACTTCCCTGTTGAATTTCATAGGTTCCTATAGATTCTCCTGCTTCACGAACTAAACTGCCTGTAAGCGTATCCGTTCCCTTTAATCCACTAACCGTATAGGTTAATGCAGGATCCGCATCTCCATACACTTTGGTTTGTGCATCAGCCGTTATGGTTACTGTGGCAGGGGTAATGGTTAAATCAGCGGCTTGATACACAAGAGTATAATCCGTTGGTGCCGCTACACTTCCCTGTTGGATTTCGTACGTTCCTACAGCCTCGCCTGCTTCACGAACTAAACTCCCTGTAAGCGTATCCGTTCCTTTTAATCCACTAACCGTATAGGTTAATGCAGGATCCGTATCTCCATACACTTTGGTTTGTGCATCAGCCGTTATGGTTACTGTGGCAGGGGTAATGGTTAAATCAGCGGCTTGAT
>NZ_JBMVQX010000056.1:0-9568 GCF_050522745.1 Myroides sp. C15-4
CCATACACTTTGGTTTGTGCATCAGCCGTTATGGTTACTGTGGCAGGGGTAATGGTTAAATCAGCGGCTTGATACACAAGAGTATAATCCGTTGGTGCCGCTACACTTCCCTGTTGGATTTCGTACGTTCCTACAGCCTCGCCTGCTTCACGAACTAAACTCCCTGTAAGCGTATCCGTTCCTTTTAATCCACTAACCGTATAGGTTAATGCAGGATCCGTATCTCCATACACTTTGGTTTGTGCATCAGCCGTTATGGTTACGGTGGCAGGTGTAATAACTAAATCAGCGGCTTGATACACAAGAGTATAATCCGTTGATGCCGCTAAACTACCCTGTTGGATTTCGTACGTTCCTACAGCCTCGCCTACTTCACGAACTAAACTTCCTGTAAGCGTATCCGTTCCTTTTAATCCACTTACCATATACGTTAATGCAGGATCCGTATCGCCATACACTTTGGTTTGTGCATCAGCCGTTATTGTTACGGTGGCAGGGGTAATTTCCAAATCAGCGGCTTGATACACGAGGGTGTAATCTGTGGTTGCCGCTAAACTACCCTGTTGGATTTCGTACGTTCCTACAGCCTCGCCTACTTCGCGAACTAAGCTTCCTGTAAGCGTATCCGTTCCTTTTAATCCACTTACCATATACGTTAATGCAGGATCGGTTTCTCCATATACTTTGGTTTTCGCTTCTGCGGTTACCGTTACGGTGGCAGGGGTAATTTCTAAATCAGCGGCTTGATACACAAGAGTATAATCCGTTGATGCCGCTAAACTGCCCTGTTGGATTTCGTACGTCCCTACAGCCTCGCCTACTTGACGAACTAAACTGCCTGTAAGCGTATCCGTTCCCTTTAATCCACTAACCGTATAGGTTAATACAGGATCCGTATCGCCATACACTTTGGTTTTTGCTTCTGCGGTTATGGTGACTGTAGCAGGGGTAATGGTTAAATCAGCAGCTTCAAATTGCAACGTATACCCTGCTACTGCTGTCAGTGTACCTTGGGTAATGACATAACTCCTAACATTTTCGCCTGGTTCGCGTGACAAACTACCCCTCAAGACCGTACTGGGATCAATGGCAGGATCTAATCCTGATACGGTATAAGTTAATGTTGGATCCGTATCTCCATAGCCTTTGGTTTGGTCATTTGCCTTAACCACAATAGTGGTTGTTCGAATCGCTAGATTAGCTGGTTGGTACCGCATTACATAATTCGCAGAAGTCAAGGCTAATGTTCCTTGCGTAATGGGATAAACCCCCGTTTCTTCTCCAGGATCTCTCGTTAAACTTCCAGTCAATACATCTTCTGCTAGCTCTCCATTTTTTAGTCCTGAAACTTGATAGGTCAACATAGGATCAGCTGCCCCTATTTCTTTGGTTTTTGCTTCTGCAGTTACCGTTAATGGAGCAGGTGAAATCGTCAAGGCGGCCGCAATCATAGTCAAACTATAATTCGAAGAAGCAACGGTCAAAGTCCCTTGGCGAATCGCATAAGAACCCACATTTTCTCCTGGATCTCGAACTAAACTTCCTGTTAATGGTTCCCCATTATAGTCGTTATGGATGGTATACCTTAACTCAGGATCGGCATCTCCATAGAATTTAGTTACGGCTGTAGGACTAATATAGAGTGCTAATGGGTTAACAACCAAGTTAATTTTACTTCTTGCACTTTCACAGCCTGTTGTACTAAATGTACTAACCCAATATACATGGGTACCTACGGGTAACGTAGCCGTATCGGGTGTAGGAATACTCGTTCCACCTGTTTCCGCTTCATACCAAGTTAAAACGTATGGTCCCAACACAGTTCTAATACCAATTAATATCGCTTGGGCCGGGGTACTATATTGAAAAGAGGAAGATACACTAATCGAATTTAATCTAGGATTGTCTACTTCCACTTGAATAGGCGTTCGACGCGCACTCTCTTCTCCTCCAATGGTTTGCGTAGCATAATAAGTTCCACTGCTTAGTAGTGTAGACGGTAGCAACGCAGTAGTTGCTGTTTCACTCGCATACCATTTGATATTTTCGCCAGTAGCGATTAAATCGCTAACTTTTTTATTTTCATTTTTACAAAACACTTGATTTACAGCGGCAGGAGGTGGTGTAACCTCTAGAATCTTTACCGTATAATCGGCCCATGTTCCATAATTATAGGCGCCACAAGGGTCTGTTCCATTGCCTACTCCTCCAGCATTCGCACTGCGATTCCAAATGCGCATGCGATAATTTCCTGTAGCTATAGTATTGGGTATAACCACAGTAGCTGTATATACTTGGGTATTGTTAGCGATATAATCAGGTACTGCCAATACTTCTGTCTGTTGATCAAAAACGCCATCAATATTAAAATCAATAGCAACTCCCGTACTAGTATAGCCCGTAGTCGTTATTTTAAACGTATAACTACTCCCAGCTTGTAAATCAGGAATAGACTCGGCTGTTCGGTCTCTTTGGGTATAAGAAGGGATTTGGTCGGTAAAATTAATTTCATCAATATTCACTACGGTAATGCGATGATTAGAGGATCCATTTCCATAGGTTGGCATACACCAATTGGGTGTAAATGCTACTGCATCTGTCCAATAGCTTTCATCTGTGGCAGTACAATTCGCTTTCACATAAGCGTGATACGTTGTTCCTGGAACTAGATTAGCAAGGTTTACTGTCCTTGTATTTGAATCTACTTGTGCTGAAAAAGCTAATCCAGTACTTCCACTGCCCGCTTCTCCTGAAGTTCGTATTTCATACGTATATCCTTCCGTATTAGGCGATGACGTGGCTGTCCAATCGATGGTTGCTGTGTTTAAACCTACCGCTGAAACAGTTAAATCGGTGGGTACAATACAAGTCGGTATTGGCTCGAAGCGAATATCATCGATATAGATTGCTTGATATTCATCGCTCAAACCATGGGCTAATCCAAAGTAATTAGCCGTTCCTGCCGGAAAATTGACGAAATACTCTTTGAATGAAGTAGTCAATGGTATGGTGGCTAAAGATTGCATTCCGACAGTCGTATTGGGATCTTCTAAGGTAACTACGTTTAAGGTTGACAGAGTCGAAGCTGTACTCCTCGCTCGAAATCGAACGCGATACCCACCATTTCCTAACTGATTGGTTGGAGGGGAAACCACCAGTAAATCACCTGTATTTTGGTTGCTATTGTATACATATAAGCTGTGACTTCCGGAATAAGAAGAAGCACTACTGGTGTATAGATACCCATTTCCAGTGGTGATTTTTCCCCAACAGGGAGGCAAACTAGCATTGTTTGTTGATCCTATAGGTTGAGACTCGAAATTTTCATTAAAAGCGCCTCGCGTTTCACATAAGGTAGTGAAAATAAAGGGACCTAGCCAATCTCCAAATTCTGTTGCACTACACTTAGATCTCACATAAAAATAGAAGGTTTCTCCACTAGCTAAACGCTCCAAAACAACGGCTAAATTGCTGGCAATAGTAGATCCACTTATTACTAATCCTGTTGTTCCAGAGCTTGGATTTCCATTGCTTCTCACTTCGAAATCATATCCTCCAGCCGGTGCTATGTTCGGTGGTGTAATATTAACTTTAGCGGTAGAGGAAGTAATTTGATTGATAATAATCGATATCGGATTCGGACAAGAAGGAACCAACTCAGCTGTAGCACCAAAAACACTAATCATTCCCTGTCCTCCTCCATGTGAAAACCCAATAGACTTAATTGCTTTCGTTTGATTTTCAGGATCAATAGGTATCGAAAATTGATACAATCTAGGGTTGGTTGTTGAATTTTCCGCCTCATTATTCATTCGAGTTACTCTTCCAAATCCTTGATAGGCAATTGGCAGAGTTGTTCCATCATACCAATCGGGTAAAGTAGCGCTTATCAGTTGAAATGAATCATCTTCAAAAGTAACCCTACAATGCAAAGTAGAAAAACCAGAGGCAGAAGTAGCTAGAATGTAGATATTTTGGGCTTTTACTTGCCCACCTACGTTAGATGTAATCGTATTTCCAAGAGTTTTTAACTGAATGACATTATTCCTACTGTAATCTTGAAGTTGAAACGGCAAATTAGGTGTTGTAGACGCTTGAGAAGTAATGCGTCCATTTGTAGGCAATCCAGTTGTCTGTGGTATTGATTCGGCGGTTAACTTCCAATCCAAACTGCGAAGGCAATAGGATACCCCATCCATATCATTGGTTGTACTCGACGAAGCAATTCCAACTCCATTGGCAATCACATCTTCATTAAACCCATCTAAGCTTAGCGGTTGATAAGTTTGTGCATGAAGAACAATATTCCACAGCAAAAATAGCGGAAGTAAAAAAGTAAGGGGCGCTTTTTTCATTTGAAAGAGATTGAGTTTTGTTGGTAATCAAGTTAAATGAGGAAACCTAATTTTTACAAAATTATCTCTTTAGTGAAAGAAATGAGAAAATGAGGGGTGGACAAAAGGGTGGACAAATGAAAACAGTGCAAAAAAACCAACCTTATTTAATTAAAAATCAACCCATTACAATATATCTTGTTTTTAAAACTTACTACTTTACCATCCATACTTACACCTAAAAAAAAGTAATATACCCTTACAAAACCAAACAAAAACCACTGGCTATAAGCAGAAAACAGCATCGTTTAGCTTCCTTTTTTTAAATAAAAAGGGCAACCTTTTGGGTCACCCTTGTCTTGTTTATGTACTAGTTGTTCTCTTCAGCCATTTTTGTGTACTCAGCGATTAAATAGCTTAGGTAATCCCATTTAATTGAATTGTATGGGTATTTTTGCAAAAATTCTTGGTTGTCCCCAAAAAGAAAATTGTAGTGTTCTTCAAATTCTCCTTTTTTAAGCCAGATGACTTCCTCTCCTTTTTTGATGTAATAGGATTTAATTACTCCTCCTCCAATTTTAGGTCCTACGCCAAAGCCAACCGATGAGGTTTCAGAAGCCATTGGATCTGCATACACTTCGATTTGACTACTAAAAGTTGGATTAATTAATTGCATCAAGTATTCCTTTTCCTCTTTTTTGTTTTTTAAGGAAGCGGTAATGTTTCTTACATACACTTCGTCTGGATTGGTTGATTTAGTTAAGCTTTTACTTCCCCAGTTGCGTGCATTGTCAAAGTAGTTCGCTACTTTAGCTCCTTTTACCAATCCTGAAATAGGCAAGTACATTTCTTGAATTTCATCTGCTTGGAACTCTACTTTTTTACCAGCCGTATCTTTCATTTTGATTGCTGTAATTTGACCTTTTTTTCTGGTTACTCCAGAAACAGATCCCTCTTTTTTGGTTCCATCTTTAAGAATAAGCGTTGAATTTTTCTTGGAACTTACACCGACGAATACTTCATCAAATAGCATATCATCCATTATTTTCAACTGTTCTTTAGAGAATTTCACTTTATCTTGTGCATGTATTGGCACATTCACCACTGCTGCAGTTGCTAAAAAGCTAAAAAGTATTAATTTTTTCATAAATTGTAAATTTAATCAAAAGTAAGCATAATATATGACCCATTTACTTTTTTATACAATATATCGCTGTACTTGTCTGCATTAGATCAAACGATCATTTTTCAAAAGAAACCTTTCAATAAAGGTAGGTCCTTTTGGAAAAAAGGACAGCGTAAAAAAAGTGGATAAAAGAAAAAGAGCCGATCTAAACAACTTAAAAAAGGAGGATGGCCCCAAAAGCCACCCTCCTTTTAAACAAAAAAACTCCTCTTAGTGAAGAGGAGTTTTTTATTTATACCGTAGTACTATTTTTTGTTTTGATCTTTCAAGCGTTGTTGTTCTTGTGCTTGTTCCATCATTTCTTGCATTTTACGCTGCCATTTTCCTTGTGGACGTTTCTTCGTTTTGTTTTCTTCGATCGTCGCTTTAATCTTTTCGTCTTTTACAATGTGGTTTTTAATTACATACATAATACCAATTGTAATCGAGTTTGAGATGAAGTAGTACAACGATAAACCTGAAGCATAGTTATTAAAGAAGAATAACATCATCAAGGGAGAGATATAGATCATCACTTTCATGATTTTGCTCATATCTGGCATTCCCTCTTGTGTCGGTTGTGCCATTTGTTGGTCTCCTGTTGTCATCTTCATATAGAAGAAGATCGCGATGGAAGCCAATAAGGGGAACAAACTCACGTGGTTTCCATAGAATGGAATGTTAAAAGGCAATTGCAATACCGAGTCATAAGACGATAAGTCATCTGCCCATAAGAAGCTCTTTTGTCTTAAATCGAATGATGATGGGAAGAACTGGAATAACGAATAGAAGATTGGAATCTGTAGTAAGGCAGGAATACAACCAGCCATTGGATTCACCCCAGCTTTCGAATACAATTTCATTGTTTCTTGCTGTTTCTTCATTGGGTCGTTTTTGAACTTCTCGTTTAATTCATTTACCTCTGGGCGAATCATTTTCATCTTCGCTTGAGAAACATAGGATTTATACGTCAACGGTGAAGTAAATAAACGCACTAGGATCGTTAAAACAATAATTCCAATTCCGTAAGGTAAGAAGCTTGTTAATAAACCAAATACAGGAATAAATAGGAAACGGTTCATCCATCCAAAGATTCCCCATCCTAAAGGAACGATATTATCTAAATTGCGGTCGTATGATTTCAATATTTTATAGTCCGATGGACCAAAATACCAATTCATATCGTAATTCAACTCCCCATTGCTATAGGCTAATGGAATTGTACTTGCAAATTGTTTAGTAAATACCGTATCTACTTTTTCGTCTGCGACTAAGTTCTTTGTATTTAACGTCGCCGTTTCGAAATTCTTATTAGTCAATAATACAGAAGTAAAGAAGTGTTGTTTGTATGCGATATACGAAACGTCTTTCAACTCTTTTGTATCATCTTTACTCGACTCACTTAAGTTATTGTCTTTTCCTTTTTCGTGCTCGTAATACAAGCGAACATATCTATTTTCGTATGCAATACTCTTTTCATTGCGGTACGTTTTCATTTCCCAATTTAACTCAGGGGTTTTAGACACATCCACTACTTTGCTCAATCCTTGTGTGCGGATCGAGAAATCTAGCATATAATCATCTGGTTTCAACACATAGCGATACTCTAAAAACTCCGTTTCAGAAGCTTTCAAACGCATAGCTAATACTTGGTTCTCTCCTTCTTTTGTCAACGTAGGTTCGAAGTACAAGTCTTCCGTATTGAACACTCTATTGTCTTTAGTATGCAATTGTAAATTAAATGTCGCATTGTGATCTTTGATCAAGGCAACGATTTCGTCTGAATCTTTACTGAAACGTTTGAAATTATTTACAACTACATGCGATAATTTTCCTCCCTTATTATCAACTTCAAGTGTAAGTAAGTCTGTTTTTAAAGTTGTAGTTCCTCCTTTAGCTGCTGGTAACATCGCACTATAAGCAAAAGGTCCGAATGTAGCGCGAATTTGTTCTGTTTGTAAAGAGTCTCCTGCTACAGGTGCCTCAAGGGCCTTTTCAAAGGTAGCGGATTGTTCTTGTTTTACACTTTCTTTCTGTGCTAATTCAGTATCTTTTTTTATTGACTCTTGCTCTTTATTAATGTTGTTCAACATCAACCAAACAAGCAATCCGGCAATAATCACAAAGCCTATAATACTGTTACGATCTAATTTTTTTCCTTCCATTACTTAATTTGTAAGTGATAAAATTTGTTATATAAAAAAATCTATTGATTAGTTGGATTTATAATCAATAGCTGCTTTTACAAAATGAACAAAAAGTGGGTGCGGTTTTGCTACCGTACTTTTGTACTCTGGGTGAAATTGAACACCAACGAAGAATGGATGCGTATCCAATTCTACGATTTCAATCAATCCCGTTTCTGGATTCCATCCTGAAGCAGTTAATCCAGCTTTTTCGAAATCCTCTAAATATTGGTTATTGAATTCATAACGATGACGGTGACGCTCATTGATCATGCTCTCTCCGTAAATATCAAATACTTTTGAGCCTTCTTTCAACTTACAATCCCATCCACCTAAACGCATGGTACCTCCTTTATCTGTAATATCTTTTTGGTCTTCCATAAAGGTAATTACAGGGAATTGTGTACTCTCATTTACTTCGGTCGTATTGGCCGTTTGGAATCCTAATACGTTTCTTGCATATTCAATTACTGCCATTTGCATACCTAAACAAATACCCAAGAATGGAATGTTGTTTTCTCTTGCAAATTTAACGGTTTCTATTTTTCCTTCAATACCACGGGATCCAAATCCTGGAGCAACTAAAATCGCATCTAGGTTTTTCAATTTATCTCCTACGTTTGTTGCCGTAATTAAATCCGACTGAATTGTGATGATATTTACTTTGGCTTGATTTTGAGCACCTCCGTGAACTAACGCTTCTAAGATAGACTTATACGAATCTTGTAATTCTACGTATTTCCCCACTAGTCCAATATTAACCACGTGATTAGGGAATTTTAAACGATGAATAAATTCATTCCATTTTACTAAATCTGGTGTTTGCTTTTCTGGTAGATCTAAGCGTTTTAACGCTACTTTATCTAATCCTTCTTGCAACATTAAGTTTGGAACGTCATAAATCGTTTCCGCATCAATGGATTGGATTACCGCTTCTGGTTTTACATTACAGAATTGGGCTAATTTTTGACGAATTTCTGAACTTAAATTGTGCTCTGTTCTACAAACTAAGATATCAGCTTTGATTCCGCTTTCCATCAAGGTTTTTACAGAGTGTTGGGTTGGTTTTGTTTTCAACTCTCCCGCTGCTGCCAAGTAAGGAACTAAAGTTAGGTGAACAACAATAGCGTTATTATCCCCCAATTCCCATAACAACTGACGCACAGATTCAATATAAGGCAATGATTCAATATCCCCTACTGTACCACCAATTTCTGTAATCACGATGTCATAGTCTCCTGTTTTACCAAGTAACTGCATGCGTTCTTTAATTTCATTGGTAATATGAGGCACTACTTGAACCGTTTTCCCCAAAAACTCTCCTCTTCGCTCTTTCTCGATAACAGACAAATAAACACGTCCTGTTGTTACGTTGTTCGCTTGAGAAGTTGGCACATTCAAAAATCTTTCATAGTGTCCTAAATCCAAGTCTGTTTCCGCACCGTCATCCGTTACGAAACACTCTCCATGCTCATACGGGTTTAGCGTTCCTGGATCCACGTTGATGTAAGGATCAAATTTTTGAATTGTCGTCGAATAACCTCTCGCCTGCAACAATTTTGCCAGCGATGCTGCTATAATTCCTTTTCCTAGGGATGACGTCACGCCCCCTGTCACGAAAATATACTTAGCTTGTCTCATTTATGTGTTTTTGTTGTGTTGTAAAGAATAAAACTTGGCAAAAGTACAACTTTTCCAGCGATTCTTCTAATTTTAAAAGTCGTAAAATAACTTTAAAATTTACTCGTTTCTGTATAAAGCGATTAGCTAGCAAATTGGTGATGAGAGATGAGAAAAGGGAGATGAGTGAACGTCCCTAAATATGGTTGACCGTTTTTAAACATTAACTTCATTATTAAATATAGTAATAAATGGTTTGGAAA
>NZ_JBMVQX010000057.1:0-9450 GCF_050522745.1 Myroides sp. C15-4
TACCACTTACCACTCACCACTTACCACTCACCACTTACCACTTACCACTTACCACTTACCACTTACCACTTACCACTCACCACTCACCACTCACCACTCACCACTTACCACTTACAACAAAGGATGTTGACTTTTTTCGCGTTTATTGAAATAGATAGCCAACAAAATAAAGAATAGCAAGTAAGCGATATTAAAGCCAGCAGCGCTAATCCATGCTTTCAAAAGTCCATCAGGCAATAGTAATTTAATTGGTTGCTGATACAGGGTGATAAATACAGGAGAAATAAACCCCACCCATTTAGGCAGTACAGTTTTTCCGCAAAACACGAGAATCGAAAAAAGCAGCCAACCGAATAGCAACACTGCGATAGCTGTACCCCAAGCAATGTAAAGCACTTTGGTAAATCCTGCGGCCATTTCGATTAGATAAGCATGTGCACTGGGATCTGTATGATAAATGGCTTTAAACAATTCTCCACTATAGTAAAAATCAGCGTGTCCTAACGGCATTAATACAACACTAATGACTAAGATAAAATAGGTCAACCAAGCGTGTGGTTTTCTTTTATCTTTAAAGAATTGATAGGCTAGCCATACGCCTGGTAAGAATAAAAAGGCTGACATCGACGCAAGAAGTGCGCCCCACATTAAGCGTTCTGTCGAGCCTTCGATCATGAGCAAGGCTAAAGTGTGATCCAATTGATCTACATAGGTTTCTGTAAATAAAGGGTATTTTGCCGGGTCGACGTGAAACCCTACAATGAGAATATCACCCATGACCCAAAGGATTGAAGCAATAATACTAGAAATAAAAGACCACCTAATTTTTGTTGAATAATTCATATGTAAGAAATAATATAGTTACGTTATTTAATTTTACTACTTGTTTTATGCGTTTAATTCTCTGTGTTACCTTGTGCATCAAGGAGTTGTACAGATACAGCAGTTGCCTTGTTCTTGAGTTTCTTAGCACTGCGCACTACCGCATACAGGACAAGTCCAAAGATGATCCAATCAATTGCTGCACTTGCCCAATACACACTGCTGACGCCATAGATAGCAGGTACGATAAGCAACACGGGAATATAGAATACCAGCTGACGGAGTATACTGATGATGGTTGCAGGTTTAGCATCTTCAATGGCAGGAAACCACACCATGGCCATAAATACAAAAGGCAAAACCAACAGCACACTCATGTACAAGCGAAAATCAAACAGTTGTTGGGGTAAAAACGCCATATTGGGAATCATAACCGAGAGTAAACCTGAAGGATAAAGCATTACAAACAACCAAAAGGGCAATAACACAGCCAATCCTGTTAGTGAAAACAAGCGATACGCTTTGATACTGCGCTCGTAGTTCTTTGCGCCATAGTTCATCCCTGCCACGGGTTGTAAAGCGCGCATCAGTCCCCAAAGCGGGGTATTTAATAGGATATAAAAGCGATTAACCGCAGTAAAAAATGTAATATCTTCTGCTGTTCCATATTTGGCCAAGGCATTGAACACGACAATATTTTGAATGACAATCATCACCATCATGATAAAACCAGGCATACCCAAAGCGAGTGTTTCTTTTATAATGGCTTTATTTTTTTGCAAGGACCAGAACTTCGTTTGAAAAGAGGCCTTTCCTCCTGCATAATACCATACTCCTAAGAGGGTGTAAATTAGCATGGAACTATTGGTTGCCCAAGCAGCACCAGCAACTCCCCATCCGAAAGTGGAAATAAATAAGGGTTTTAACGCTAAATCGACCAAGAGTCCAATAGCAATCATCCACGCGGCTGTTTTCATTCTTCCTTCTGCCCGTACAATCATGTTTAAGGCTAAACCGTGGATCCAGAAAAAGCTTCCCAAAATTGTCACGCGAAAATACTCCACACCAAGCGTGAGAATTTCATCTCGTCCGCCCATCATATACACCAATTCTTCAGCAAAAATGTAACAGGGAATCGTTAGGACAATGGAGAAAAGAAGGGTCAAATAATTGACCGTTCCCATGGACTTTTCGAGCTTAGCTGTATCTTTTGCACCGATCCAGATGCTAATAGCCGAGCCAATTCCCGTGCCGATTAACGTTCCAAATCCCTGCGCAAATTGCGCCAACGGATAGGCAATCCCCACGGCAGCCAAGGCTGTATTACTCACAAGATGTCCGACAAATAAGCCATCTAAAAAATTGTTTAATCCATATAAAACCATAGCTACAACAGCAGGCCAAGCCAATTGTACCATTACCTTGGGCAATTTTCCTGCTACAATGAGTTGTCTTTGTTTATCCATATCACTTTGTTTTTATTTCGATCTAATGATCTCGAATGAAACCCTTTAGTCTCTTACTTCTTTTTTTTAGGAAGCAAGAGAAATTCTTGTTTTTTATTAAGAATCATTCTAAACAATTACTATCTTTGCGCAAAGGTAACGGCAAACGTTCACCACAATGTCCCAAATACGGATTAAAATGTCCGTCAAAAAAAATGATGCCATGGCGATGACGTTGCGCTTATATGACTTGAAGCACAAGCACACTTTAGTAGAGAAACACTATCCTACCTCTTTTTTTGATTTGGATGAAGGGGGCATTAAGGAGCATACCACCTATTTGGATTCTTTTCTTGGACAGGGTTTTTATAGGGAAATCTATTTTGAAGGGGTACATATCGGATTTGGTGATGTTCACTTAGCTCATGCACTACACTTGGGATTTGAAAGTGATTTTGAAACCATAGAGATGCACTTTACACTCAAGGGAAAAAGCACGGCACATACCAGTCAATTTGACAAGCAAATAAGCTTTAGCTCCAACTCACACAACTTGCTTTACACAAATGGATTAGGTGGAAAAATGCAGTGGGAATCTCAATCGTTTCAACTGTGTGAAATCAATTTAAGACCTGACTTCTTTACTCGTTTTTTACCAACGGATCACCTGCTCTTTGAACAGTTTAGAAATGCGATTGAAAAGGGACAATCGAGTTTACTTCACCCACAACACTACCAGATCAACCACCAGATGTATCAAATCATCGAACAGATTATACACTGTGATAAAAAAGGCGTTTTTAAACGTTTGTTTTTAGAGGCTAAAGTTATTGAACTATTGCTGCTTCAACTGGAACAGTTCTATGGTGATCAACCTTACCAAGGGTCGTTAAAGCGATCTGACATCGACAAGATCTACGCCGTCCGAGATTTTATGGTACACAATTTAGATAGTACCCATTCCCTACTCGATCTAGCGCATCAGGTGGGAACCAATGATTTTATACTAAAAAAGGGATTTAAAGAGCTATTTGGCACGACTGTGTTTTCCTTTTGGGCTCATGAAAAAATGGAACATGCCAAGCAGTTGCTAGCCGAACAAGCCTTAACGGTCAGTGAAGTTTCGGAGCGAATTGGCTATAAGAATCAACGTCATTTTTCAACTGCATTTAAAAAGAAGTACGGTTTTTCACCTAGTGAAACCGTTAAGGGCTGATTTTTTTGTGCTGGATGTTAATCCTAAGGTTGAGGCAGTTGGTCTCATCGCCCTTATTTAACGATCCCCAACCGCTATCTATCCGTCTAAAACAAACCAAGAGCAAATGACCTCCCTTAAAAATCTACTAAATTCTTTACATGAGGTAAGAAAATTCCTCGGACACAGAATACCTCTCGAATCTCCTCTTCTTGCAGGAGTAAACTTTCAAAAGCAGCATTATCCGCTATAAACAACAACGCTTTGGTATCTGTTACCCGTTTAAAACGATAGCATAAAACGCCTTTATTCTCCACGATTAATACATAAATATTCCAAGGTTTCATTTCGGAAAGTGCAATTTTTTTGGACAGTAAATAAGAACTTACTTTAATTGTGGGAAACATATTCTCTACGCCAACTTGAAAAGCAATATCGACCTCTTCTTCTGTAGGAAACACATAGCTTGGAGTACTTGCCAGACAACGCTCTGGATTGATAAAATACTCAATATGATGATCCACTGAGATCATTTTTACAATTCTTTCATCCAAATTAATCGAATACACTGAATTGGGATGAATGAGAAAGACTTCATTTAAATCAATTTTGTTTTTTTTACAAACTTCAATAATTCTATCGTAGCGCACGGTTTCTCGAATTTTCCATGACGATAGCGTATTAGGTTTTATTTCTAATAGATTCGCGAGTTCCAAATCAGTTTTTAACCCAAGTAATACCTTTAATCTCCTGATTACGTCATTTGCATCTAACATAGTTTTTCCTTTTTGCGAATTAAATATTGTAAACGACTGCTGTGGTTTCTTATGTTAACAATTCAATCATACTTAAAAAATAAGCACGTATAACAAACAATACTTCACCATCACCATCTTTTAAAGCACTCTTGTCTAGAGTTTATCTAGACCAACCCAAGTAATTCTCATTTTATTAACAGACTAAAACCACCATTAAAAGTACAAAAAATTCGCATAAAATCACTTATTAGTGTATTAATATTCTCAAAATAAAGATTATTGAATATTTTAGGCTATTTTCAATTCAGGAAAAATATGATTTTAATCAAAAAAGCCCCTAAATAAAGGGGCTTTTTCAAGGTTATTTGTCGGTTTACATTAGCAAATCAATTCTACTTTTCCACTGACTACATCGTAATATCCACCCACTATGCCAATTTGTTCTTCGGCAATCAGTTTGGTCAAGGAGGGGCTTACACGCTGTAGTTGGTCTACAATAGTACGTACATTTTCCTTCGTTACTAATTCGATGAGTTCTGCTTGAGCAAGTTCTGTTGCTTCGTATTGCTGGCGTACTTTATCCACTACGGGGTGAATGCGTTCCAAAATCGTATCTAACTTTCCTAAACTAGTGTGATTACAAGCTCCAGTTATGGCACCACAACGGCTATGTCCCAATACGAAGATGAGTTTACTTCCCACCACATTACACGCGTATTCCATACTGCCAATCACTTCATCTGTCAATACATTTCCGGCAATTCTCAAGCTAAAGATATCGCCAATTCCTTGGTCTAAAACGTGTTCTAATGGTGCTCTACTATCCATACAGCTCAAAATTACAGCATGAGGATGCTGGCCGTCTTTTGTTTCTTGCAATTGATGCAGAAAATTTCGGTTGTATTTTAGGTTATTGACAAAGCGGTTGTTGCCTTCTAATAGTAAGTTTAAGCTTTGTGCAGGTGTCGTATTGGCTAATATTTCTTTTGTAAATGAATTCATTGTTATATGGTTTTTCGGTGTGATAAAATAATATGTTGTTGTCCTTGATCCACATAAATGGATCTATGAAATCCCGTTGTGGTAATGAAGATATTTTTTTCTTTGGCTTTCTCATTGATAAATGTCTGAAGTAACTCAATCACATCAATGTGGATATACCCCATTTGCTTGGCGTGAATGGCTAGGTGACAATTATCGGGCAATTGATACAGCTTATTTTTAATTGCTGTTTTATTGAGAAAAGACACCTCTTGTGCTAGGGTTAAGGTATAGGTACGTTGCTCATCTTGCACCGTATGTTGCATGGAAAAAGCTTTGCGTACATTTCCAAGAAGTAAAAAAACAACACTCACCGCCATTCCTGCCAATACCCCAAGCAATAAATCAGTAGCAACGACCATAACAAAGGTGACGATAAACGGCAGGAATTGCGTATAGCCTTTGTGCCAAAAATGGCGAATGATACTAGGTTTAGCGAGGTTATACCCGACTACAATCAACACCGCTGCTAAAGAAGCTAAAGGGATCATATTCAAAATAAGCGGCAATAGGAGTACCGCCAAAAACAACAAGACGCCGTGAATAACGGCCGAGGCTTTATAGCGTCCACCTGCATTGACATTGGCCGAGGAACGCACCACAACAGATGTCATAGGTAAACCTCCTATCAGCGAACTCAGTATATTTCCAATACCTTGAGCTTTGAGTTCTCTATTGGTATTTGTACTGCGCTTTAAAGGATCCAAACGATCTGTTGCCTCTATACACAAAAGTGTCTCAATAGAGGCCACAATGGCTATTGTTCCAGCAATAACCCAGACCGTTGGATTGACAAATCCACGCCAATCAGGAAAAACAAAGAGGGAAGAAATAGCAGAAAAATCATCCAACAGCGGCATAGCAACTAATTGCGTTGAATCAATTCGCCATGAACTTCCGCTATATCCCCAAAATTGATTGAGTGAAATTCCCACAGCCACAACAACAAGTGCTGCAGGTAGAAAAGAGAGCGAACGCAATGTTTTACTTTTATTCCACAAGATTAAAATAGCCAATGATAGTAAAGTAATGGCTAGTGTTCCTTTGTGAATAACGGCGACGCTGTTAAGATCACCCAAGGTTTCAATGCCAAACACCAAAGGCAGTTGTTTAATCAAAATAACCAATCCTATTCCGGCTAGCATGCCTTCAATTACGCTAGAAGGAAAAAAATTGGCAATCGTACCCAGGCGTAAAAAGCCCAAGAGCAATTGCAGTGCACCTGCAATAATTCCTGCAGTCAGCAAAAGTTGGAAAGATCCCAACTCACTAATAGCCGCTAGAATAATGGCAGCCAATCCCGCAGCAGGACCACTTACACTCACATTGGAATTACTTAAAAACCCGACGACAATCCCCCCGATAATTCCAGAAATAATTCCAGAGATCGGTGGTGCGCCAGAAGCTAGTGCGATTCCCAAACACAAGGGGAGCGCGACTAAAAAGACCACAAGGCCTGGAGCAACACTTTTTTTCCATGTTGCTAAACGCATAGTATGTATCATTTTTTGTTTACTAAAGAATTAATCTCATTGACTTCTCTTGTAAAGGAACGGTAGCACCATAGCCGTCGTATTCAAGGCGATAATCGCCTCAAAACAGCTGGTTCAACCCATCCATTACAGGGAGTAGTCTAATGAAAACACAAGATAAAAATCGCTCTTTGTGTGAGACAAACAGCGCTAACAAGACTTCAATCCAAGGCCATACTAGACATTCGATTGCATGTACCGAATATCACTTGACAGCCGTAAGACTTACTCTTGTTTTTCTTTAAGCAACAAAATATTCTGGAGGTGGAGATACGACCTCAAACTCTTGAGATTCGTACACTAACTTTAACTGAGCAAAGGCAAGTCCCTTGCGTTCTGAATCTTGAAAAACAAAATCATCCTGAAACTGGTGAAAGTCATTGCAGTGACCTTTTTCTTCTTCCTCAGCGTTGGTGATTGGCTTTTTGTTTTCTTCGGAAATAGTAATCATCGGTATATCCAATTCAATGCCTGCTAACACCGCAATAGTTGGTGTAGCAATGAAGTTAACAAAGAAAAATAAAACGACTAGCGATGCATATTTCATGAAAACAAAAATATTTTTTTTTGAAACTATACAAGAATTTGAGGTGTTAATTTTTTTGTAATTGTGAGTACACCTCTTCTCACCTTCTTGATTCAGCCAAAAAATCAAAAACCTTCAATACACCAGGCACTGGAATTTGATGTTGGAGGTATTCTTCTTTGGTAAAATACTGTACACCCCCAATTTCATTGGCGATGGTTATTGTTTCGTTCTTCAATGGATAAAAGTAACAGGCTTGTTGCATCATGATATTCTTTTTCTCACCAAAAGCAGGCGCTACAATAGGGGTTAAAAACGACAGGCGGTCGGGTTGTAAACAAAGGGATAGCTCCTCTTCTATTTCGCGGATTAAGGCTTGTTTACTATCCTCACCTGCATCTATCTTTCCTCCAGGTAAATACCACGCTTGTTTATTCTTACTGAATGCTAGGAGCAGCTTGTCACCATCCCAACACACCAGTCCAGCTGTCTGTAGATCAAGCCAAGGTTCGCGCACCACGGTGAGGTAATATTCGGTGGCAGGTTGTGCTACAAACTCCCCCTCCCAAACGCTTGATCGCTGTCCGCCTAGTTGTTCATAAATCAGATTCGTTTCAGGTGAACTCCAAACGGTTAGGTAGTTGAACTTCTCCTTTAGGGCTACCGCTCGAATTTCATTTACTAAGGCTTCTACTCCTTCTTTCCTGAAATACTGAGGCAAAAGATATAGTTCCGTCAATTGTCCATAATACAGCTCAGTACGGAGAACAAAATAAGCCACTACCTCACCCTCCAATTTAACCCAATACGCCTTACTTTTTTCGGTCGGATATTCCTCCTCTTGTAGAGGAAGCGCAGGCAAACAAAAAGCTTGTGCCTGTTGTTTTAATGCATCGATTATTGGATCGTGGGGTATAAGAA
The DNA here is from genome assembly GCF_050522745.1 of Myroides sp. C15-4. NCBI lineage: Bacteria > Pseudomonadati > Bacteroidota > Flavobacteriia > Flavobacteriales > Flavobacteriaceae > Myroides > Myroides sp. C15-4. The sequence continues at coordinate 8,241 of NZ_JBMVQX010000057.1, forward strand.
GCTGTTGTACTGTAAGGTTGAATGCAGACATGGTTTGTTCGTTGTTCGTTGTGCTTTGCTCGTCGTGCGTCGTGCGTCGTGCTAAAGTAAAAAGAAAAAGCAGGACAATAAAATCATCCTGCTTTTTCTTTTTCACAAAATTTTGTTTTGTAGTACAAACAAATGTGTCTGCCCTACACGTTTTTAATTTAAAAATAAAGAACTATTATGAAACAACAAACAATTAAACAGAGCACTTTTATTTTTAAATTAAAAACGAAAAGTTCTTTCTTACTTTCACCTGCATCCCTTTTTTCGCCTTACTTAAAAAAGAGACACAAGTCCAAAAGAACTTTTGCTTTTTTAATTCCTCAACAAAGGAAATAACAATCTATCTAATAAGCAAGAAAAAAAAGCATCAACTTGCTTTTTTAATCATTATTTAATACGCTAAAAAAAATAGTTGAATGAAATGAAATTTCGGCAACATAATATTGTACAAAACACAAAAAAAACAAAAAAAGATTACTCTTTTTCCATCTATTTTCTGGTCACTTTGAATCAAAACAACTGTTTTTCACTTGTTTTAAGACGCTTCCTACTTCCTTTAAACTCAATTAGAAGTTGAGCTACTAAGTATTTCTCATCCTTTTGCGTGCAAACACGGCTCACCGTCAAAAAATCAGTTTTTATTTGTGCTGATCTTCCAATAAATAGGCTCCCCAAGCATTGAGTTGTTTTAACACCTCCACTAATTTCATTCCCAAAGGTGTTAGCGTATATTCTACCCGAGGGGGTACTTCATCAAAGCGTTGTTTGTTTAGAATTCCCGCTTCTTCTAATTCCTTCAGCTGTTGGTTGAGCACACGGCGATCTACGGTGGCTATACCCCTTAAAAATTCACTAGGCCTGCGTTCACCTTCGTTAATTCGCCAAATAATTGGAATTTTCCATTTACCGCTAATCGCTTTAACAGCATATTCGAGCGGGCAAACCTTGGTTGTAATAATTTGTTTCTGCATAATCCACTTCGTTTTGTATAGACAAAGGTCTTACTTATATTTTATTTGACCTAGTTTTTTAGCCTAAGCTGTATGTTGTTATGCGCTCCTCCTTTTTGAAGCCTTTGAAAACTTTTCTCTCACCACTCACCACTCACTCTGTACGTCCCTGACATAGGTTGACCATAAAAATTCAATTTTCCTATGAAAGTCAACGTTCAACAAATTAA
>NZ_JBMVQX010000058.1:0-7857 GCF_050522745.1 Myroides sp. C15-4
AAAATAGATTGCAAATCGAACTGTTCAGAAGAAGATCACGCGATCAACAGACGAAGTGAGTTTGTCATCATTAAATAATTCGTTTAAGTATTAAGTTTAGTATAGTTTGAAAAGTCCTTGCCCTGTTATGGGGTGAGGATTTTTTGTTTTTAAGGGTTAGAAAGCAACAATTAACAATAAAGCATAAAAATCATATAGTTTTGTTAAAATAATATATTTGGTATAGTTTCAAAATAATGTTATTTTAATTTATGTTCATTGTTAATGTTATTTATGTGGTATATTTATTCTTTTTAATGTATTAATATAATTAATAATTAGTATTTCTATTCTGTTTGCAACGATATTGTTAATGATATTATAAAAAAAATTATATTTGATCCTAACTAACTTAAAATGAATTGGTATGAATAAAATTACTATATCCTTTTTGTTTCTACTGAGTGCTTTATTCTCGTATGGACAAGAGGTGACGATTGGTACTGGTACCTTTACAGATCGGTTTCCCTTTGGAGCAGATTGGGGGTATGAGCGATCGGCAGCGTTATATACTGCTCAGGAAATAGCACAAACAGGTTTTATTAATCAGCTAGCTTGGGATTTTAGTACTACTGGTGAGGGTGCAAGACCAGTTAAGATTTATTTGAAAGAAACAGTCTTGATGACTTTACCCATAGCTAGCTGGTCTACTTATATCGCCGGAGCGATTTTGGTTTACGAAGGCACGCTAGATCCATCGAATGAGGGGTTTACCAGTTTTTTGTCTTCTGTTTCTTTTCCTTATTCAGGAGGGGATAATAACTTATTGGTTTTGGTAGAATCTAACTTTGGTGGAACTGGTGGAGGTGATAGTTATGAGGTGAAAGGAACAGAGGCTTTTGGAAGACATTTTACCATTTCAAAAGATCGTACTGAACCAACTGAAGACTTAACCGAAATATTTGGATCGGTTAGACCCAATCTAAAAATAACCTTCGGAGATGAAATTGTATGTCCTTTTGTTAGTCCGACTATCCTTAGAACGTCAGCAACAAGTATAATATTTACTGTAACAGAAGGTGCGACAATGCAATCGATTGATTATGAGGTTAGAATAGAAGGGGGGGCGGGCTCAGGTACTACAGGTTTGATAGCTTCTGGTACAGTGACGGATTTCGCTACTCTACCAGTGGTTGTTCAAAATTTAACACCCAGTACGAGCTATGTGTTATATATTCGTGTAAATTGTGTTGACAATCAATCATCTCCTTTTTCAAATGGAACTCATTTTACTACACCTGAAGTAGGTGTTATTGGAGGAGGGAGTAGACAGGAGAGCAATCTGCCAATTTATTCCACAAGTTCGTATAATTATTCTCAAATGATATATAAAACTGAAGAGGTTGGTGATATCTTAGAAGATAGGATGCTTATTGAACGTATAAAATTTTACTATGTAGGAACAGGTAATGTTTCAAAATACAATACGTGGAGCGTATATTTGGCCAATACAACTAAAGCGGAATTTACAGGAACAGCTGCTGGTGATTGGATTGATCACAGCGAATTTTCACAAGTTTTTCAAGGAACAGTAGAACTAGTAGAGAATAGTTGGGCAGAAATTGTTTTTGATCGTCCGTTTACTTGGGATGGTGAGAGTAATCTGGCAATTGCTGTATATGAATATGCCCCAGATTGGTCTATCGGATCAAAGTTTACAACATTTGAAACTGATAAATACAGAGGTATTTTGCGAGCTGCGGATGTATTTTATACCCCAGAAAGTGGGCATGTAACGGCATATGGAAGGTATCAATATCTCCCAAAAATGTATATTGATGGAATTGTCCCACCTAGCTGTTATTTACCCGTTAATGGTCGTATTAATGATATCACCGTAGAAAGTGCTCAACTAGAATGGAGTATTTTGAACAATTCGCAATCAAATGGTATCGATTATTATGTTTCGACAATCAATACCGCTCCTGTAGCCACAACTCCTGCTACAGGAACTTTGGCTAGTGTGGATGAAAGATCGTTGATACTTGAGAATTTAACAGAATCTACTACATACTATGTATGGTTGAGAAATATATGCGGAGATAATTCGAAAACAGATTGGATTGAACGACCTATTGTTTTCACTACAGCCTTAACTCCTGTTACTCTGTCATTCATTGATGATTTTGAGACTAGCGTGACTTATGGGTTTGCCAATGCGATGACCAACAAATGGCATATCGGAAGGGCTACAAATAACGGGGGTACTTCAGCCTTGTTTATCAGTAATAACAATGGAATAGCGAATCAATATACGACCTCGACTACGCAAGTGTCTCATGTTTTTAAAGACTTTATAATTCCAGCAGATGCAGAAGAACTAGAAGTCCAATTTGATTGGCGTTCTATAGGGGATAACAGTGATGGGTTTAGCGTATGGTTAGTGCCATTGACTTATCAACCTGCTGTAGGAAGTGAGATTACAGCATCAATCGATCATATTCGATTAGGGCGAACAGTGTATAATTTAAATTCGATCTTCACAACGGAACATATCGTTTTCAATGCTTCTGCTTATGCAGGGCAAACTATGCGTTTAGTGTTCCAATGGAAAAATAACGATAGGGATGGCTCCCAGCCACCAGCGGCGATTGACAACTTGATGTTCAATTATGCTACTTGTATTCAACCGCAAAATTTAGTAGCAGATACTCTCACTGCAACGAGTATTAAAGCAAATTGGGACATATTGGATGGAGTGTCAAATTACGAATTAAAAATCACTACAACATCAACTCCCCCAACAGAAACTAGTACTGGTGATACAGTAATTACAGCAACGCATACTTTTACAGACTTGACAAGTAATACTGAGTATTATATTTGGGTGCGCGCGCTGTGTTCAACGACAACGAAGAGTTTCTGGACAGGCCCACTCAAAGTAACAACGATTTTAATTCCAGCAGATTTACCGTTTAGTGATGAATTTGAAATCGATCGGGCTTATGCAAAGGCAAATGACGATGTTAATAAATGGTATGTAGATAATGCGGTACATAATGGAGGACAACGTTCTCTTTACATCAGTGATGACAATGGAATGAACAATACCTATGCAAATCGTCCAAAAGAGCAAACTTCTCATGTGTACAAGGATTTCAATGTTCCTATCGAATCTGGCAATATTGGTGTTAATTTTGATTGGCGTTGCATAGGAGAAAATAACCGAGATTACTTTAGCGTGTGGTGGGTGCCTGTTACTTATACTCCTATAGCAGGTGTTCAAACTACTGCTGTAAATAGTGAAGGTGTAAGATTGGGTAGAGAATTTTATAATCTTAACGACAGTTTTCTCAATGAGCGAATTGTCTTCGATGGATCTGCTTATGCAGGTCAGACGATGCGTTTGCTTTTTGAGTGGAAAAATAATCCCAATGGTGGAAATCAACCACCAGCAGCAATAGATAATTTAGAGATAGCTGTAGTTACGTGTGCAGAACCGACTAATATTGTATTTGAAGATGTGACTTTTAATTCTGTGACAATATCGTGGTCACCTGTAGCAGAACAAAGTAATTATGAAGTTTACTATTCAACTATAAATACAGGCTTGTTGGGAGACGCCGTGATAGGAGCTGTAAGGACAACTACAGCTAATTCATATACAATAGAAGGTTTAGCTCCAAATACGCGTTATTATTTTTGGATTCGAACTATTTGCAGTGCTACAAGTAAGAGTTTTTGGACTATGGCTTCAATTGTTACTGGACAAATACCAGCAGAACTTCCTTTTGAAGATGATTTTGAAGGAGATAACAATTGGGATTCTTTCAACAATTCAGTCAATAAGTGGGTAATAGGAACTGCGGTTGCTCAGGGCGGAAGCAGTTCTCTCTATATATCAAAAGATGAAGGGCTGACCAATACTTATGATGTGTCATTGGCAACAATAGCTCATATTTATCGCGATATTGAAGTGCCAGAGGGAATAAGTGGTTGTTTACTTACATTTGATTGGCGTTGTATGGGGGAGAGATTTTTCGGTTCAAATTACGACTACTTTAAAATTTGGTTAGTTCCCGTTTCTTTTAGCGCAGCAGCAGGCCAGCCGATTGTGGCAGGAACAAACCGCACGCAAATTGGTGGGGAATACAACAAGGAAGGAGATTTTGTTGGTTTAGAAGAAGTTATTGATTTATCCGCTTATGCAGGAGGAACTGCGCGTTTGGTTTTTGAATGGAGACAAAATAGTTCGGAGGGGGAACAGCCAGCTGCAGCAATTGACAATATTAAAATTACCCCAATTACATGTCCGACTGTGGCGAACTTAGAATCAGAAATATTGGAGGGAGTTCTTTCCAGAGTACTATTAACCTGGGAACCTCAAGGAGATGAAACGCAATGGGAAGTGTTTATTGTACCGATAGAAAATGAGACACGACCAATTGACAATACAACAGGAGTTGTCGTTGATACAAATTCTTTTGTATTTGAAAACCCAGACCCAACGGGATCAGATGGCCAGTTTTATCGCTTTTATGTGCGTCCGATTTGTTCACAACAAGATAGGGGACGTTGGTCAAAGGTAGGAGTTATCACTTTTATTTCACCTCCAGGATGTGCTAACATAAGTGCAGAAATCGAATTTTCAGAACTTGGAGACTTGGATAAAAACAACAAAGGAGAGTATATTATCTGCGATAAAGGAACGTTTAACTTTGAGTTAGGGGCTTCATATTACGATATTTTAAAAACAAATACATATCGCGTAGATCCGATTGAGTACAACCCACCATTCCCTTTTAAAGGAGGGGGAGCAATTGAATTGACCGTTGATGATGTTTGGTCAAATGTGATAGATCTGGGGTTTGATTTTTGTTTCTATGGGAATAAGTACGATAAGATTTTAATCAATACCAACGGAACTATCAGTTTTAGTATTCAAGGTGTTATACCAGGAGGACGTTATATTCCAGGAGCGCGGGGAGCCGCGTACAATCCAATTGAGTCTGTGCCAAGTGATCCTGGCTTGTTGAATTCATTATTTGGTCCAACGATCAACTCGATCCTGGGCGTATTTCAGGATACACATCCTGGTGAGGGTATAGCTCCAGCGGATCATTCAATCAACTATCAGATTATTGGTAAGGCACCTTGTAGAACCTTAGTGTTTAATGTGTACCGTTTAGGAATGTTTGGGTATGGAGATGGAGAGGGGTGTTCATACAATCCTGAGGATGTGGAAGGAACAACACAGACTTCTCAGATGGTTATGTATGAAGGAACTAATATCATCGAAGTATATGTAAAAAATAGACATTCAATATGCGATTCATGGAAAGGAAATGCCGTTATCGGCCTTCAAAATGAAGACGGAACGGTGGGAATTACACCTCCAGAACGCAACACAGGTCGTTGGGAAGCCCAAAACGAAGCTTGGCGTTTTACTCCAGATGGAGATTCTACCGCTGAGTTTTTTTGGGAGAAAGATGGAGAATTCTTCTCTGCTGATACAAAAATTGAGGTACAAGTATCAGAAACAGTAAATTATACTGCTAAGGCTAAATATGAGGTTTGTGACAATGAAATAGTTCTTTCCAAGGAATTTCAATTTGTAAAAGAAGACTTTACAATGGGAATTCCAGTTGAATTAACTGATTGTGCTAGACCGAAAGGGCATGTAAATTTTGTGGATGTGACTGAAAATAATAGGTTTATTTTAGGTGATTTAGATCCTAGTAAGTACGATTTAACTTATTTTGCTAGTGAAGATGACCTAAATGCAAATATCGGTCAGTTGGATCGTATCTTTGAGTTTGAACACAGTAGTTTACTCTATGCTAAACTGATGAATAAACGCACAGGTTGTTATCAGGTTAAATCATTTAAAGTTAGTGTGTTACCTTCATTTGAAGTGACCGTTTCTGGAGACAAACGCGTTTGTGGGAATTATATGTTCCCTATAGTAAAAGATGGAGAGGCATATTACACAGATGAATATGGGCATGGAGATATATACCAAGGAGGAGAGACCTTTGATAAGGTTGGTATCCATAAGATTTACATTTATCGCGAAGATGAAAAAGGCTGTTTTGGTCAGACGAGTTTTTCTTTAGAAGTAGTGGATCAACCGATTGCCGATAGTATTGAGGATCAGGTGATGTATTGTGATATTTTCGTTTTGCCAACATTATCGCAGTATAATAAATACTATACACTTCCAGAAGGAAAAGGAGAAGAAATTCAAGCAGGTACATCAATTGTAAAACCGCAAACGATTTATATCTATGCGTATAATAAAGGTTTACAAGGTCTTGAATGTGTGGACGAAAGTAGTTTTACTGTGCGTTATGATGAATGTCCAATACCAAAGGGAATTTCACCAAATGGAGATGGTTTGAATGACTTTTTTGATTTGAGTAAACACGGAATTTCAAAAATTCAGATCTTTAACCGAAATGGAGTAGAAGTTTATTCGCGTGGATTTTACATCAAAGAATGGTATGGACAAAATAAGTCGGGTAAATTACTTCCATCAGGAACGTACTACTATATTGTTGTTTCATTCGGAAAACTCCGTACTGGTTGGGTAGAGCTTATTTATTAGTACAATCGATTAACAGTGCGAAGAAACACTGTTGGTTAGGAATAGATTACATTACTTCAGATAGCAACAAGGTGATTAAAGATTCTGTTTAGTTTGTGGTTTTGAGTGATGTCTTCCTGTCCAAGAAAGTGTTCGGTTCATCTCGTTTTTCTACTGATCGAAATAGTTTAAGTATTAAGTTTAGTATAGTTTGAAAAGTCCTTGCCCTGTTATGGGGTGAGGATTTTTTGTTTTAAGAGCTAGAAATGAATAATTAGCAATAAAATCTCATTATCTTATATTTTTGTTAATTTCTAATCGCTCAAATTAGGCTTCTTTTGTTATTATGTGCTTTTTTTATGTAAATTGATGAGTAAGTGTTGTTAAAAATAACATATTTGTAATTGTTGTATTTTGTTAATCTTTTTAATTTGTTAATATTATTATAAAAAAATTTTATATTTGATCCTAACTAACTTAAAACGAATTTGTATGAAGAAAATTACGATGCTATTCTTGTTCTTGTTAAGTGCGCTACTTAGCTATGGGCAGGAAGTAACGATTGGCACCGGTACTCTTACGGAGCGTTGGCCTTTCGGAGCCACTTGGGGCTATGAACGATCGGCTGCTTTGTATACTGCAACAGAGATTGGACAAACAGGTTTTATCAATGAACTAGCCTGGAACCTAAGTAGTTCAACTGCTAGTGCTAGAGCAGTTAAAATTTACTTGAAGGAGACAACTTCTACAACCTTAACTGCAGCTACTTGGTCTACTTTTATCACGGGTGCTACTTTGGTGTATGATGGGATGTTAGATCCGACTACTACGGGATTTAATAGTCTTATTTCTTTCGTTTCTTTTCCCTATACAGGAGGAACGAACAACCTAATGGTTTTAGTGGAAACTAACTATGGAGGAAGCGGAGGAGGAGGTTCTTATAGTGTAATGGGAACTGCTGCTTCAGGCATGCATTTTATGGCATATGCCGATGGTTCAGCGCCTACTGGGAATCTCTCAGAAGCATCAGGATCAACTAGACCTAATTTAAAAATAACTTTTGGTGCAGAAATTGAGTGCCCTATGGCTCTTCCAATTATTCTTAGAACCACTGCAACAGAGTTAACATTTAACGTAACAGAGCGAGCGACAACGCAATCGATTTACTATGAAGTTAGAACAGAAGGAGCAGCAGGTTCTGGTGCTACGGGTCTAGTAACTTCTAACACGGTAACGGACTTAACTACGTTACCAGTCGAGGTATCTAATTTAACACCTAATACAAATTATTC
>NZ_JBMVQX010000059.1:0-7838 GCF_050522745.1 Myroides sp. C15-4
TTTATTTTAGTGTTCGATGAATCTACGCTTCGCTACGATTTGTTCGTTGTGCGGTTTATCTCACTTAGTTAATATTTTGTTTTGGTGTTCGATGAATCTACGCTTCGCTTCGATTTATCTCACTTAGTTAATATTTTGTTTTGGTATTCGATGAGTCTTCGATTTGCTCTTTGCACGGTTTGTTCTTTTTTAGACCATCTCCCATAACCCATCTCCCATAACCCATTTCCCATAACCCATTTTCCATAACCCATAACCCATCTCCCATAACTCATTTCCCATTTCCCATAACCCATCTCCCATAACCCATCTCCCATAACCCATTTCCCATCACCCATTTCTCATAAATAACCGTTAAGTTTTCTATTTTTACTGTCAATTCCGCTACTTTTGGAAACTTGAGTAAAAAGTAGAGATAAAAGAAAATAGATGAGTATAAGTTTAGCTACGTGGAATGTAGATCCAGAGATTTTTAGAATAGGTGATTTTGCCATTCGTTATTACGGCGTATTGTTTGCGGTGGGAATGATTTTGAGTTATCAATTCATGAAACGCATTTTTACCAACGAACAGATTGCGCTTAAATACTTAGATAAGCTTCTGATTTATATTGCGATAGGAACGGTAGTAGGGGCTAGGCTAGGGCATTGTCTCTTTTACGATTTTGAGTATTACTCCCAACATCCCTTAGAAATTATCTTGCCGATTGCCGAAGTAGATGGTAGCTATCACTTCGTTGGGTTTATGGGCTTAGCGAGTCACGGTGGTGCGATTGGTGTATTGGTGAGTTTGGCTATATTCTGTAAAAAATACAAGGTAAATCTCTTGCAACTACTGGATCGATTGGTGATTGCTATTCCCATTACAGGGGCGTTTATTCGATTTGGAAATTTTATGAATTCCGAGATTTACGGTAAACCCACGGATTCTATCTTCGGTATTGTGTTTTTACGCGATGATAATTTAGCGCGACATCCCACACAACTATATGAAGCGTTTGCGTATCTAACAGTAACGATTTTGCTTTATGTTCTATATCAAAAGAAATACGCAGGATACAAGGGATTGCTCTTTGGACTCTTTTTAATTCTCATGTTTACTGCGCGATTTATTTTGGAGTATTTCAAAGAAAACCAAGTGTCTTTCGAAGAGGGAATGCTGTTGAATATGGGGCAGATCTTAAGTATCCCTTTTATGATTGTGGGATTACTACTGGTACTGTGGAGTTTGCGTAATCCGAAGGACAATTCTAATTTAAAAATTAAGGATGTAAGGGCAGTAGCTGAGGAAGCTGAAGTACGAACAGAAAAATAAGACATTACAAAAACCTTTTAACCCCGTTAAAAGGTTTTTTTATGGGTGTTACTTAATGTAGGTTAAGCGTGCAAGTGGAGCAGAAATCGTAACTTTATAGTATACTTAAAAACAAGAAGTTATGGAAATAGGAATCAGTATGTTTGGGGATTTGCGTTTGAATAAACAAACGAATACGTATCAAGATCCACAACAGCGTTTAGGCGAATTAATCGAAGAAATTAAATTAATGGATGAGGTGGGATTGGATGTTTTTGGAATTGGAGAGCACCATCGTCCAGACTATGCGGTATCAACGCCAGATATCATCTTGGCAGCAGCTGCAAGTGTTACTCAAAATATTAAATTAACCAGTGCCGTTACAGTATTGAGTTCCAATGATCCCGTTCGCGTGTATCAATCGTTCTCTACGATCGATCTATTGTCAAAAGGACGAGCGGAAATCACCGTAGGGCGTGGAAGTTTTATTGAGTCATTTCCGTTATTTGGGTATAACCTAGAGGATTACAATGAATTGTTTACAGAAAAATTAAACCTCTTATTGAATATTAATGCAACGGAAGATCCATTAACGTGGACTGGAAAACACCGTGCTTCCTTACAAGCGCAACAAGTATTTCCACGTGCATCCAAACCTTTGGATGTGTGGATTGCAGCAGGAGGAACACCTGAATCTGTGTTGCGCGCAGCTAAATTGGGCTTGCCTTTGGTCTTTGCGATTATCGGCGGAATGCCAGAACAGTATAAACCGTTCTTTGACTATTACAAAGCGGAATATCTCGCAGCAGGACACGATCCGAAGGCGATGCAAATCGCAACGCATTCACACGGATTGCTTGGAGCTGATGGCAATCAGCTATCCAAAGCGTATTTCGACTTGTACAAAGATCAAATGGATCACATCGGAGCATCCCGTGGTTGGCAACCGTATACCTATGAACAATATGAAGGAGGTAGAAGCAAAGATGGCGCCTTATTTATTGGAGATGCCAACCAAGTTATTGACAAGATCTTGTATCATCAAGAGATGTTTGGTTTAACGCGTTGGTTGATGCACATGGACCTGGGCGCACCTGATCATCAAACGATGATGAAATCCATTGAATTATTGGGTACAAAAGTAGCCCCTGCTGTAAAAAAAGCACAGAAACAGTAAAAAATACAGGCGTAAATAGTTAATTTTGTTTTTTATAGCTTATTTGGTTGAAAGAGATTGAGGTATTCAATCTCTTTTTCCGTTTTAAACCCATAGGATGATGATATATATCGAAACAGAACGCCTAGTGTTAAGGCAGTATAAACCAACAGATGAAACTGATTTTATCCGCTTGTTTCAAGATCCCCTAGTCATGCGTTATTTTTTAGAAGCAAAGACCACAGCAGAAGCACAAGCTAGCTTTGTCAAGTTTCAGCGTCTTATTGCGGAAAATGGCTATGGTATTTTTGCCGTAGAGGAGAAGGAAAGTCAACAGTTTATTGGGTTTATCGGATTAAATCGCTTTGAATTTGATGCGGATTTTGCCCCAGCCATAGAAATTGCCTGGCGTTTATTGCCCGAATTTTGGAACAAAGGCTATGCAACAGAAGGCGCCAAGGCTTGTTTGGATTTCGCTAAAAATCAGCTGAAACTCGATCAGGTATATGCCTTTACAACGGTATCCAATACCCCCTCTGAACAGGTGATGATCAAATGTGGTATGACCTATGTAAAGAATTTTAATCACCCTTTAGTACCTGAAGATCACCCGTATCTGGAACATCGACTTTACGTGGTTTAGTTTATAAAAAAAGAGCGCTACAAGCGCTCTTTTTTTATTTATAATTATGCTTTCGTTTTTGAAATTTCTTTCACTAAGATATAGCGAATTGAGGGAGCATCAGCGGGTGGATTTGGAACATCCTCTCTGCGTACTTCCAACTTATAATTGTATCCTTCTTCATACTCAAAACCTTGAATAGAAGAGTAGAATAACGTCCATTCACCATCTTCTGTTTCTTTTACTTGTAAACACTTCATTGGACCAACGCCTGTACAATCTACTTGTTTAGGGCCAATGAACATTGTTACAATGTCTTCTGTTTCTTTTGTTTCAGGTGCCTCTGCTGTATTCAGAGTCTCTTCAGCACTTACTTCTTCAACAGCCTCTTGTTTTTGTTCTTTTGTGCCTTGACAACTAGCAAAAGCGAACATCCCTGCTAAACTTGCAATAAAAAGTGTTTTTTTCATGGTAATTAAAATTTTTAAGGTAAAAATACGCCTTTTAATCGGTATTAACGTGATGCTATTGTTAAAAAAGAAATAAAAGAAGAAGCTCAAGTACTGTTTTGCATTTGGATTATTTTCTCGGTCATGCATTTTGGAAAGGAGAGTTTAGGTTTTGTATGGGGTTGATTTGGGTTTGATTTGGGTTTTCTTTGGTAAATAGGTGCTCAACCCTTGTAAATACAGCGCTATACCAAAGAACTCCCAAACAAATGTCTTTTTTTAGTTTTAGAGGTATTGATTATCAGGGTGTTGTTTTTTTATTTTGGGTCATTTTGAGAAAAAAAGGAATTAAAGAGAACAGCAAAGAAATGAGTACTTGTATGGCCCGTAATAATGGGGTATAGCGGTTGCTTTTTGGAGCTGTGGAGGAGGAGTGGAAAAGGGGAGTGAACGCAATCAAAACTAATCCTTGCGATTTACACCCTGAAAAAGGGGAATTATCGCGTGTTTTTCCAAGGATTTAACGCCCAATATAGAGAATCAATTAAAGTACTTTCCCTACTAAAATGTTAGTTTTATTACTTATATTTGCGTTTATTTTAAAACTAAAACCGTATTAAAATCTAGATAATGAGTTTAGACGAAAAATTTCATGACGATATGGGAGATAACCACATCGCTTCTAGCGATGCGACTCCATTAAGAAGTGATGCGTTTGATCGCACAGACGAAGAAAAGATAGAATTAATCAAGAAAGACGTTGAACATATTTTAAACACACTGGGATTAGATTTAACAGATGACAGTTTAAAAGGAACGCCTAACCGCGTAGCGAAGATGTTTGTTAAAGAAATTTTCGGAGGTTTAAATCCAGCGAAAAAACCAAGTTCATCTACGTTTGACAACAAGTATAAGTACAACGAGATGTTGGTAGAAAAGAATATTGTTGTGTATTCTACTTGTGAGCACCACTTATTGCCTATCGTTGGACGTGCGCACGTAGCTTATATTTCGAATGGTACGGTTGTTGGTTTGTCTAAAATGAACCGCATCGTTGATTTTTATGCAAAACGTCCACAAGTACAAGAGCGCTTAACGATTCAGATTGTAAATGAATTAAAACGCGTATTGAATACAGAAGATGTGGCTTGTGTGATGGATGCAAAGCACTTATGTGTAAATTCTCGTGGAATTAAAGACATCGAAAGTAGTACAGTTACGGCTGAATTCGGTGGACGTTTCAAAGAGGAAAGTGTAAGAAAAGAATTCTTAGATTATATTAAATTAGATACACAGTTCTAATTGTATAACATTAAATAATTACTATGGCATTATATCAAGAACAACAATTAAAAGTTTACAACTCTCTTTCAGGAGAAAAAGAAGTTTTCGTACCAATTCACGCTGGTAAAGTAGGAATGTATGTGTGTGGACCAACGGTTTACAACTATGTGCATTTGGGGAACTGTAGAACTTTTATTTCTTTTGACTTGGTATTCCGCTATTTGAAACACTTGGGTTATCAAGTGCGCTATGTGCGTAATATTACCGATGTGGGACATATGGTAGACGATGAAGATGAGGGAGAGGATAAGATTGCCAAACGCGCGCGTATTGAGCAAATTGAACCGATGGAAATCGTGCAGAAATACACGGTAAACTTCCACAATATCCTCAAGCAATTCAACAATTTACCACCGAGTATTGAACCTACTGCAACTGGGCATATCATTGAACAAATTGCTATCATCGAAGGGATTATAGCCAATGGATTTGCCTATGAGGTAAACGGTTCCGTTTATTTCGATGTAGAGAAGTACAATACACAACATCACTATGGGATCCTAAGTGGACGCAAGATTGAAGATTTACTGTCGAATACGAGAGATTTAGACGGACAATCAGACAAACGCAATCCGTTGGATTTCGCCCTTTGGAAAAAAGCAGAGCCAGAGCACATTATGCGTTGGCCTTCACCATGGGGAGACGGATTTCCAGGATGGCACTTGGAGTGTACGGCGATGAGTACCAAGTATTTGGGTAATCACTTCGACATTCACGGCGGAGGGATGGATTTAAAATTCCCACACCACGAATGTGAGATTGCACAAAATGAAGCTTGTACAGGGAATACACCTGTTAACTTCTGGATGCACGCTAATATGTTGACCCTAAACGGCAAGAAAATGGCCAAATCAACGGGAAATAACATTTTGCCAAATGAGTTGTTCTCTGGAGAAAATGCTGTTTTAAGCAAGGCTTTTGCGCCAGCAGTGGTTCGCTTCTTTATGTTACAAGCGCATTACCGCAGTGTATTAGACTTCTCTGATGAGGCGATTTTAGCCTCTGAACGCGGATTTAACCGATTGATGGAAGCGGTAAAACACGTCCAAGACTTACCAGTTTCGGCTCAGTCAACGGTTGATA
This sequence comes from Myroides sp. C15-4, assembly GCF_050522745.1. Classification (NCBI taxonomy): domain Bacteria; kingdom Pseudomonadati; phylum Bacteroidota; class Flavobacteriia; order Flavobacteriales; family Flavobacteriaceae; genus Myroides; species Myroides sp. C15-4. The sequence continues at coordinate 5,948 of NZ_JBMVQX010000059.1, forward strand.
TTCACGCGTGGAAACAACAGTGTTATGACGCGATGAATGACGACTTCAACAGTCCGATTTTAATTGCTCATTTATTCGAAGGTGTGCGTATCGTCAATGTAATTAAAGAAGGTAAAGAGCAAATTAATGCCGCTGATCTCGCTTTGTTTACCTCTTTGCTACACGCGTTTGTATTTGAGGTGTTGGGATTAGAATCCACTAACATTATGGCAGCGAATAACGACAAATTAGAAGGCGTTGTAAGTATGCTAATTCAAATGCGAAATGAGGCTAGAGCAAATAAAGATTTTGCGATGTCCGATCACATTCGCGATGAACTCGCTAAACTGAACATTCAATTGAAAGATGGAAAAGAAGGAACTTCTTTTTCTTTATAAAACAATAAAAGCTATAGGAATTATCTTATAGCTTTTTTTATTACCTTCACGGTCTATGTTGCGAAAAATACTCATAGCACCTTTTCTCTTACTGGTGCGCTTTTACCAAGGGGGCATCTCGCCCTTTTTTCCGCCGACTTGTCGCTATACGCCGACTTGTTCGCACTATACCGTTGAGGCTTTACAAAAACACGGTCTATTTAAAGGCGGCTGGCTGGCTGTAAAACGCATCTTGCGTTGTGGTCCATGGGGAGGGAAAGGATATGATCCTGTACCTTAGTGCTTTTTTGCCCCTGATTGTAAAATAATTTTTCTATTTTTACGTATTCACTAAAGCGGAATTCCGCAATAACAATATAACAAACTCGAATAGTATGATTTGGAATCCTTCAGAAGGTTTTGATTTAGGTTTTATGCAATTGCGCTATTATAGCTTAATGTTTGTAGTAGCTTTTGGTTTAGGTTGGTTCGTGATGAAAAAGATCTACGACCGCGAAGGATTAAGCGTAGAGAAACTCGATAAATTATTTATTTATACCGTATTAGCCACTTTGATTGGGGCTCGTTTAGGGCATGTGTTTTTCTATGATTGGGATTATTTTCAACATCACTTGATGGAGATTATTCTTCCCGTTCGCTTTTCACCTAAGTTCGAAATTGTTGGATTTAGCGGTCTAGCAAGTCATGGTGCGGCGATTGGTATTATTTTAACCATGTATTTCTACAGCAAGAACGTCATTCAGAAGCCGATTTTGTGGATTTTGGACCGTGTAGTGATTCCAGTAACCCTAGGAGGGATATTCGTTCGTTTAGGGAACTTTTTCAACTCAGAAATCGTAGGTCATGTGACAACTAGTGCTTTTGGGGTTCGCTTTATCCGCGATGAGTATTCTGCGGGAAAAGCAATGGAAATTACGGGTTTAAACAATCCGAATGCAGCCTATGAGGCCATTCAACACAATCCGCAATTTGCAGAGGCATTGGCAGCGGTATTACCGAAGCACCCCACTCAACTATATGAAGCATTTGGCTATGTAATTGTGTTTGTTATTTTGTATTTCATGTATTGGAAAACAGAGGCTAGAAAATACGGAGGCTATATTTTTGGGGTCTTCTTAGTGTTGCTTTGGATGGTTCGCTTTATTGTGGAGTTTGTCAAAGGAAGCCAAGGCGGATTTGAAGAAACCTTGGGATTATTGTCAACAGGGCAGTGGTTGAGTATTCCGTTTATCCTAGCAGGAGTTTACCTGTGGGCAACGGCAAAAAAGAGAATTTACGCGTAATATAAGCGTCTATTGATATACCATCGCACTTCTTTTTAAAAAGAGGTGCGATTTTTTTTAGGGCGTAATTGATTTGCTCTAAAAGACTTACGAAATACAGGGTAAAAAATATAAAAAATAGTTTATTTATTGTTTGTCAAAGTCAGTAAATGCGCTATATTTGCACTCGCAATACAGAAGTAAAGCAGACTACTGGAGAAATGGCAGAGTGGTCGATTGCGGCAGTCTTGA
>NZ_JBMVQX010000060.1:0-7348 GCF_050522745.1 Myroides sp. C15-4
CCTTAACTCATAACCCTTAACTCATAACCCTTAACTCATAACCCTTAACTCATAACCCTTAACTCATAACCCTTAACTCATAACCCTTAACCCTTAACTCATAACCCTTAATGCTATAAAATAAAAAAACCGAGCCATTGGATGACTCGGTTCTTCAATTATAACTATAAAAACTTTAGGGTTCTTATTTTACTTCTTCGTACTCCACATCTTGAGGACCTTCAGCATCTCCACCCCCTTGGTTACCTTGGTTCGGTTGAGCGTCTTGTGCACCTCCTTGTTGAGCCTCAGCTTGTGCTTTGTACATTTCTTCAGAAGCTGCTTTCCAAGCCTCATTGATTTTGTCTAAAGCTGGAGTAATTGTCGCTACGTCTTTTGTTTCGTACGCTTTTTTCAATTCCTCTAAAGCACCTTCAATCGCAGTTTTGTTCGCTGCTGATAGCTTATCTCCAAATTCTTTCAATTGCTTGTCCGTTTGGAAAATCATTGCATCTGCTTCGTTGATTTTATCTGCTGATTCTTTTGCTTTTTTATCTGCATCCGCATTCGCTTCTGCTTCTTTTTTCATTCTTTCGATTTCTTCTTCTGTCAATCCTGAAGAAGCTTCAATACGAATGTCATGTGATTTACCTGTTCCTTTATCTGTAGCAGATACTTTGATGATTCCGTTGGCATCAATATCGAAAGTTACTTCAATTTGAGGCACTCCTCTTTGTGCAGGTGGAATACCATCTAAGTGGAAACGACCAATTGTTTTGTTGTCATTTGCCATCGGTCTTTCTCCTTGTAATACGTGGATTTCAACAGATGGTTGGTTGTCCGCAGCTGTAGAGAACACTTGTGATTTTTTAGTAGGAATTGTTGTATTGGCTTCAATTAATTTTGTCAATACGCCTCCCATTGTTTCAATACCTAAAGAAAGTGGCGTAACGTCTAACAACAATACGTCTTTTACATCTCCAGTTAATACACCACCTTGAATCGCTGCACCAATAGCAACTACCTCATCTGGGTTTACTCCTTTGTGTGGTTTTTTACCGAAGAATTTTTCTACTTCTTCTTGGATTCTTGGGATACGAGTTGAACCTCCTACTAAGATTACCTCATCGATATCTGATTTAGATAATCCAGCATCTTTCAACGCTTTTTCACAAGGGATCATTGAACGACGTACTAAATCATCTGACAATTGTTCGAATTTCGATCTTGTCAATGTTTGTACTAAGTGTTTCGGTCCTGAAGCTGTAGCCGTAATATACGGTAAGTTAATCTCTGTTTGTGTAGCAGAAGACAATTCTACTTTTGCTTTTTCAGCTGCTTCTTTCAAACGTTGTAATGCCATAGCATCTTTGCGTAAATCAACACCTTCAGCTGAGTTGAATTCCTCTGCTAACCAGTTGATGATTACGTTGTCAAAGTCATCCCCACCTAAGTGTGTATCACCGTTTGTAGACAATACTTCGAATACTCCGTCTCCTAATTCTAAGATTGAGATATCAAATGTACCCCCTCCTAAATCGTATACAACTACTTTTTGATCTTTTCCAGTTTTGTCTAATCCGTATGCTAAAGCAGCCGCTGTTGGCTCGTTAATGATACGTCTTACTTTTAATCCTGCAATTTCACCTGCTTCTTTTGTCGCTTGACGTTGTGCGTCATTAAAATAAGCGGGTACCGTAATTACAGCTTCTGTTACTTCTTGTCCGAGGAAATCCTCTGCTGTTTTCTTCATTTTTTGTAAAGTCATAGCAGAAATTTCTTGCGGTGTGTATAAACGTCCGTCAATATCAACGCGAGGGGTATCGTTATCTCCTTTTACTACAGCATAAGGAACAGCTGTAATCTCCGCAGGGATTTGGCTGAATTTCTCACCCATAAATCGCTTGATAGACGCTACAGTTTTTGTTGGGTTTGTTACTGCCTGACGTTTTGCAGGGTCACCCACTTTAATTTCTCCTCCTTCAACAAATGCTACTACTGAAGGTGTTGTTCTCTTTCCTTCTGCATTCGTAATTACTACTGGCTCGTTCCCTTCCATTACAGAAACACATGAGTTTGTAGTTCCTAAGTCAATACCAATTATTTTACTCATAGTATGTTTATCGTTTATTTTTTTATACTTTATTTTTCAATTTGTGAACCTCAGGTTCGCTTACTATTAGTCAATCTTTGTGCCAAGAACAATCTGTGCCATTTCTGACTCCTTTTTTGCTAAAATGTCCTTTTTACAATGCCACTTTGTCACAATTCAAGTCCTTTTGCCTGCCTTACCCTGTCGTTTTTGGCTATTTTCCTGACAGCTCACTTTCAACACTATTCCCAATTTTTATCATAATTATATAGTATTTCTGCGTTTACTACCCTAATTTAGCTCGAATTCAATGCATTAGCCTCCTACAAAAACTTTAATCTGTCAATACGTTAAATCCAATTCCGACCGTTGTGACTCCGCAGTTTTTACTTATCTTCGTGACGATTAAATCATGCAACATTATGGAATGTATATCTGTTTTTGATATGCTCAAGATTGGCGTTGGACCGTCGAGCTCACATACGTTAGGTCCTTGGAGAGCAGCAGAGCTTTTCTTGAAAGAACTGAAAGAACGTCAACTATTTAACCATGTACAGGAACTTACTGTCGACTTATATGGTTCGCTTTCTCTGACTGGCGTTGGACATGCCACAGACTTAGCCGTTATGTTAGGTTTGAGTGGTGCCGATCCAGAATACGTTCCCGTAGAAAATATCAGCAGTATTATTGCTGAAATAAACAGCACCAAAACCATCAACCTCGGCGCTGAGTTACTCCTTGCATTTGATCCTTCAACTCATATTGTATTCAATAGAAACTTTTTGCCTTTCCATGCGAATGGAATGACATTTACTGTTCAAACTCAAACCGGAGAAACGTATACTTCTACCTTTTACTCCATTGGCGGTGGGTTTGTTGTAAAAGAAGAAAGTGCTGAAAATGCAAAAAACGAGGAGATAAAAGCGAGTTTTCCTTACCCTATTGACAAGGCAACCGAGCTTTTGGCGTATTGTAAGGAACAAAATATGACGGTTTCTCAGCTGGTATATGAAAATGAGAAATCCCTGCGCAGTGAAGACGAGATTCACCGTGAATTAATGCGCGTATGGCATACGATGTTAGAATGCATGTATATTGGCTGTCATACGGAAGGCGTTTTACCAGGGGGATTAAATGTGCGCCGACGCGCTTATGATTCACATCAAAACTTAAAAAGTGATTTGCCGTATTCCAATCCACAAGAATGGTTGGGAACGATTCGCAAAACTAAAGTATACTTCCGTCAAATTTTGAAATGGGTGAGTTGTTTTGCCTTGGCAGTCAATGAAGTAAATGCTTCCTTGGGTCGTGTGGTTACCGCACCAACAAATGGAAGTGCAGGTGTAATTCCCGCGGTATTGATGTACTATTTAGTCATTGAAAACCACAAAGCGAGCGAAAAAGAAATCAAGCAGTTCTTACTAGTTGCTGGCGAAATCGGCAGTATTTTCAAAAAAGGCGCTACTATTTCTGCGGCCATGGGTGGATGTCAGGCTGAGATTGGCGTATCCAGTGCCATGGCAGCTGGAGCACTTTGTGAATTGATGGGCGGATGCCCTGAACAAGTGATGATGGCAGCAGAAATCGCCATGGAACACCACTTAGGGTTAACCTGTGATCCCATTGGTGGATTAGTACAGATTCCGTGTATTGAACGCAATGCCATGGGAGCAATTAAGGCGATTAACGCAGCTGAACTTGCCCTCGATACGGATCCTAAAAACGCCAAAGTACCTTTGGATAAAGTAGTGAGTACCATGTGGGAAACCGCCAAAGACATGAATAATAAATACAAAGAAACCTCGGAAGGTGGATTGGCAGTAGCCGTGAACTTATCCGATTGTTAATATAAAAAAAGATGGCGAATGCCATCTTTTTTTTATGTTGTTTTTGGGGGTTGGTGTTTGTGATAATTATTCTTATTTAGAGGATTTTCCCATTTCCCACCCATTTCTCATAACTCATTTCTCATAACTCATTTCTCATAACTCATTTCTCATAACTCATTTCTCATAACCCATTTCTCATAACTCATTTCTCATAACCCATTTCTCATAACCCATTTCTCATAACCCATTTCTCATAACCCATTTCTCATAACTCATTTCTCATAACTCATTTCTCATAACTCATTTCTCATAACCCATTTCTCATAACCCATTTCTCATAACTCATTTCTCATAACCCATTTCTCATAACTCATTTCTCATAACTCATTTCTCATAACTCATTTCTCATACCCCATTTCTCATAACTCATTTCTCATAACCCATTTCTCATAACCCATTTCTCATAACTCATTTCTCATAACTCATTTCTCATAACTCATTTCTCATAACTCATTTCTCATAACTCATTTCTCATACCCCATTTCTCATAACCCATTTCTCATAACCCATTTCTCATAACTCATTTCTCATAACTCATTTCTCATAACTCATTTCTCATAACCCATTTCTCATAACCCATTTCTCATTTCCCATTCATCCTCAACACCACTTCTTTATTTCCGTCGCTATCAAATCGATAGACTGTCAATTCACTGGAATTGGTTTCTTTAGCAATGATATCGCCCTTCTTGATCACTTCGGGTGTATCAAAAGTATAACTCTTAAAGGCATTCCCTGCTGCATCGTAAAAAGAGTAGGTTGCATCGGGTCTAGCTTCTACACTTTCTACCACAAAATAAATGGCTTCACTAGCGACTTCTTGACTCGCCTGCCCTTTCATAAAATAACTGATTTGAAGAATCGCTACCAAAACGACAACTAAAAAAACAATAAGACCTTTTTTCATTGGTTGTGTATTTAATTGGGATAAAACTACAATTTAAAATCTTGATGGAGAAAAAAAAGTGGAAGGTGTGGTTGATGATTTGCTTTTTGCGCGGTGTATCTCATTTAGTTTATATTTTGTTTTAGTATTCGATGAATCTTCGATTTGTTCTTTGTTATTTGCTCTTTGTTATTTGCTCTTTGTTATTTGCTCTTTGTTATTCGTTATTTGTTGTTTGTTGTTTGTGAGTTTGTCTTGCAAGTAATAGTTACTCATCTTCTCTACAAAATTTTATCAACTAGAAAAAATGCGTACAATCAGCTTGTCATGCTGACGCAGGAAGCATCGCATCAGTCTCAACAGCAACTAAACTGTAAACCGTTAACTATAAACAACCCCAGTTTCCTTATTCTTCTCTTATAGGGTATACAAAGGAAGGATTACGCCTATTTTTCCTATTCAAAAAAAGCACAAACAAAAGAAAATCAACAAATTAACCAACACTCCTTTTCGTTTTCTTTGGGAGTTGATTGGTATATCTCCGTGTTTACAAGGGCTGAAGGCCCTTTTACCAAACAAAACCCAAAGGAAACCCAAACAAAACCCCATGAATAGAGCCATGCAATGGCTTGCTAAAGTAAAGATCACCCTAAAACGCACTGCTTTTGTAGGCTGAAAGGTGCAATTTCACCACAACACAGGCAACAGCTTGTGTTACGCAAAGGTGATATAGCATAACGGAAAGTAAAGGATGTTAAAAATGAAAAAAAGGAACAGTATCTGATTAAGCACTTTTGTTGCTTATCTTACACTTGAGTACACAAGAGTTGACACACCTCCCTTAGCTTTTTCTTTTAAGGGTATTGATCCTACTTTGTAAGCGTTGTATTTCTTCGTTTACGGCTTGTTTTGCTTGTTCTTCCGCTTGCTCCTTTTCATCGATGGGCTCAATGATCAGTAGTTTATCTCGCGTAGTGATACGCACCGTATCTCCTACATGAAACCCCAAAGCTTCTAACCAAATGCCGCTTACATTCAACCACGGCACTTGGTGGTTTCCTGTAACACTGGCTTGACACGAACGCTTGCGCCCATGTAGCTTGACTTGTTTTTGATTTTTTGTTGGCATATGCTCTTTTTTTACTGGATTACTATAAATTACATGCTCGTATAGGATTTAGGATCCATATGTAACTTTCAGATATAAATATAGCTTTTTATTTCAAAGCAACCGAATAAAACTGGTTTTTTTATCTCCTTTATTTACTTAAATTTGAATATATAACGTATTTCTACAATCTTTTATATCCTTTTAGATATGAACACAGGAACTATTATTACACAGCTAAGAGACAAAAAAGGATTTTCACAAAGTGACCTTGCGGATAAAAGTGGGGTTTCTCGAGTGATGATTGGAAAATATGAACGCGGAGAAGCCATCCCTTCTATTGAAGCAGCAAAAAAAATAGCGGATGCATTAGAAGTATCGCTGGATTATTTAGTAGGTACCATCTCACAAACTTCTTTTGATAAGCGAACACTGGAACGCATTCTCGCTTTAGAAGAATTGGAAGAAAGTAAAAAGCTAATCCTCTATGATCTGATTGATACGTATATCAGAGACGCGAAAGCACGTAAAGCCTACAAGCTATAGCTTACTGTACAAGGCGTAAACTGACACGAATGAACGGACTTTTACTTTACAAGGCTATAAAAAAAGAGTACGACCTTACACCTTGGTATTTATCTTAGATTATACAACAGGTAAAGATGATGGGCACACTGACAAAAACACTAGCATATGCATTCTAGAAGCATCCAAATTTGAAGAAACAGATCGCAATCACATCTTCTCTGTTATTGACGCGTTTATTGCTAAAAGAAAAATTCAATCAATTTTATAAAACACAAAACCCGCTAATCATTTGACTAGCGGGTTTGTTATTATTTAGTATGTAATACCTTCAAAACAGCTCCATCACTTTTACGTATCTCAATATAAAAAACTCCTCCTTCCATATCATCTGACAAATTCCCTTCTATGCACCACACAGTATTATTTTTTAAAAAAAATATTATATGGTCGTTGTTCAATAATTAATTCCTTTTTATAAATATTACAAAGTATTAACTCTGCTATTTGAACTGCTATATCTGCATTAGGAACATATCCCTCAATCTTATCAATTCCATCGACATTATCATATCCTAAAGGTCTTTCAATCACTTTAAAAGTTCTCAAAGTACCTTTTGTTTCTTCATTATTTGATCTCTGTGTAATCTTACTACATGCAGCTGTTAGTAAAACCAATACTAGTAACACAATGTTTTTTATCATAATTTATCTAGATTGAAAACTATTTTTACGCATTTCCTTCTTTTGAGTAGCTGCCTCGACTCTACTATCCGATGGCGCGGATTTGAACTCCGATGGCGCGGCAATCCGTGCCTTCATCTATCCCATAAACAATACCTCAACTTCAATCTCATCACGATTAAAAA
>NZ_JBMVQX010000061.1:0-7290 GCF_050522745.1 Myroides sp. C15-4
ACAGACGGTATTTTGGAGACAAACTCTTTGACAGACTAGTAATTGCGAATATAACAGGTGCATAAACGGATAATCAGTTAGTTTTTTAGTCGATTGATGTTTTTTCAATACAAACTGTATCTACGATAGATAAAGCTTCTTAGAGCTGTAATTAATTGCTTTACTAAGTAATAACGGTAGTTCACCCAAAGGTTTGTATTGTATTTGTCTAAGATAATTATCTTGTTCAGATTTTAAATATTTTTTTGATAATAGGAGTAAACTCCTAAAAGAATTTATGGGTTATATGAAAAATGTATTGGGTATGGTTTTAGTTTTACTACTCTTCTCGTGTTCAAGTAAAAAAGAGGATTCTGAGCAAGTTGTAGATAAACAGGTAGATGAGAAGGGTTTTTTCACGAAAACTAAAGAGATATTTATAGACTCTGATGAAGTTAAAAACGATAGACGCTTAGCTTATCTAACAGATATGAATACAAAGTATCCAGATTATAGGTTAGTTCTTGAATTTTTTAACTCAGATAACAATCCTTATATATTAGAGGCTAATGGAGATTTATATAAAATTATTGATTCCCAAATAGATGATGCAGGATCAAAAGTTTATAAGTATGAAGATGTCTTGACGTATTTTTATAAAGCAAAAGAAAATTTTTATATCTATAGTTTTTCAATTGACAATGCTAAGAAATTAAGCTGTACTAGTGTTAGACGCATAGGGGATGGATTATTTAAAACTGATATGCATGACATTGTTTTTGAGGATCACAAAATAGTTAAAGAAGACTTTAAAGGAGAAGTTTCTACTAAGTTTTATAAGGAAGGCAAACAACAATATTTTCGCTATTCAAATAAAGTAAATGGAGATAAGGTTGTTCATACTTTAAATCTGGGGGCAATAAAAGAGTTTTAATATGTATAAAAAAATTATAGTAGTAGCATTGTTTGCAAATGCATTTTTTCTTTACTCATGTTCAGAAAAAAAAGAACAAGTTAAAACAGAGGATTATACGCAATCAAAAGAAACGAGTATAGATATAGAATTATACAGTCAAAATGCACTTGAAATTTTATCTCGACATAAAGAGGGTAATCTTCAGGTAGTATTGCCTAATATTATTTATGATCAAGTAAAAATATATGATAATTTATTAGTTGAATACGAAAAGAAACAGATTTACGCTAAATCGGATATTGAATTTTTAAATTATAAAGATGAAATAGATAACCAAGCTTTAGTTAATTTATTAATGAAAGATGCTGAAATTAATTTAGCTTATAATGATTTAGTAAGTGAAATTGAAGACCTAAATATTGCTTATAGTAAGAAATTCAACATTAGTTTAGAGAAACTAAATTCTTTTTATGATCTTGACAACATTATTTTAAGTGAAGAGGTATTATTAAAAATTAAAGAGTTTTCTCAAGACGAAAAGCAAAGAATTAAAATTCAAGAAAAAGATGATTTGCAAGCGCTAGGTACCGATGGAATTGTTTTAGCCGCAGGTTTACTTCCTGGTGGTAGCTTAATTACAAAAGGAACTTTACGTGGTTTATCTCTAGGTGCTAAATTAGCTAAACAAGGTAAAAATGTATCGGATAATGCACCCCCTATAGTTAAACAAACCTATAAACTAATGTCTTATGTTGGAAATACTAAATTAGGCGCTAGTGCTAGAGATAAAGTTATTAAGTCACTTAGCAATGAAGTTAAGCGTCAAGTTTTAGCAGAGAGACAATTAATTAATACAAAGAGGCTTGGAACAGCATTAGCAATTAGTAGAGCAACTGAATTAGCTAATGTCAGCCCTTCAAAGATTAAGAGATCAAAAGAGTATTTTAAAGTTATTGAAAATAAGCTAGAAGGAAGAGTGGGAGATTATTCAGATGGTATCTTAGCTGTTCATCTACAAAATGTTCGAGAATTAATTAAAAAGAATCAACTGATTTTGAGTGAATTGAAATAGATAATAAATTATAAAAACTATTTAACATTTCGAGTACATACAAAACAATATTTTAAAAAGCCCAACAGCAATTTATCTTTGCTGTTGGGCTTTGTATTCCTAGACTATGGAGTTGCTTCCTTTTGTTGAGCTTTGTTTAGTACGGCGGATTGCTTCTACTTAGGAGCTAGAAGGTACGTTAACCCGATCAGAACAACAAGTAGGGGGGAATACAGAACACCTGTCTATACAAATAGTCGCTTTACCAAGAGCGGCGTTTAGGAAGTGAGAGGCTCTAATTAAAACTCTTCAAGATCACTGGATATTGGTACCTTGAGTTGTTGAAATACAGTTACTACTTCTAGTATGCAATGTACATCTGCTGGATTTAAAAAGAAATCATCTGCTTGAGTCGTACAATGCTGTACATAGTAGTAAAAAAGTTCATTTATACATTGCGCATAAGCCGTAAAGCTTGCTTGTTGATCATAAAGCGATTGAAGTAACGCTAAGTTGTACTGATCGTTTGCGGTAAGCAACGAAGGGGTTGGAGTTGCATTCATATGCTGTGAGTTGAAGGAAATAAAACCCGTATGGGTTAAGTGTCCTAACGTTCACATAAACGCTTGCAGTTGTTTCCAATCCTGCCACTGTACCATACGAGTCAAATTTTTTGTTTTATGTTGTTATGTGATTAAAGGAGAGATAAAAGTACTGTATTTTAGTCTTTGTTTTTGGTGTATATATTTGATTACTAGTATTTTGTTTGTTTTGTATACGTCTTTTTTAGGAAGTGTTTGTTTTGTGAATGTCTTTTTTCGTTCCCATAAAAAAGAAAGTTGCAGGTTTTGTATGGGATAAGTAGGTAGCACTAACCTCAATGGTGTTGATGGGGTAGTATGTCTAAGTTTCACAGACAATGACAGTAAACATTTCTTGTAACATTCGCCTGAATTCCTTGCCGTATCTTTTTTCTAGTTCACTAGGTGATAAGGAAGAAGTGAGGTGAAGTTTAGGGTAGGTCAGGTCAAAGCGCTGTTCATACAAGTGTTCTACGATATTATAGACCACATCACAGGTAGATCCATAGTTTTGGGCCACTTGTTCGCGACCAATATTATCCAAGCACAACACTTTAGATTGGGGTTCGAAAAGCGAACTAAACGCTTCATATCCCTCACAAGAAAACTCGAATGCCAAAAGTCTACTGCTTTTGATTTCATAATTTCACCTTCGCGAAAAAAAATGCTGAATAAGACGAAAAAACGCAGTTTTACCCGTTTGAGGGGCACCCATCAACAGGAGTCCTCTGTTGGGATGTAGGTTGTGCTTATTCATATTTTCGGCGTCTTCAATGGCGTAAATCAATAGTTTGTGAAAGATTTGTCGCTGTTTAAGACTCAACATAAAGTTTGGTCCGTAAATGGAGGTTCCCCTTTCCATAATAAAGGCCTCACATCGATCGAGGTCGTATATTTTTTTTCGCGTGGCTGTATTGATATCATACGTATCTTCTAGTTGTAATTTAAAGAGGCTCATAAAATTTTGTGTTTACAGTTGTTTTTTCTTCTTTTTTAGTTTGCTGTTTTAATAAGTGACCCACTTCTTGTTTCTTAGTCGGCGTTGTACTCGTTGTCTTACTCGAGTCCGTACCCGTTTTCTTTTCTCGCGTTGTACTCGACTGCCTAATCGGTGTTGTAGGAGGAGAAGACCCAAGCGGTGTAGAGGTTGTCGGTTGTATTTGAGTCATCTGTTCGAGGTTCAATTGCTCCAGGCTAAATTGCTCGTAGGAAAGCATGGATACTTGACTAATACCATACTTGGAGGTAGAGGGGTGATAAACAATCCAACCCCAATAGTGGAGCTCTTTCATGCATTTGCTATAGGTAGAGAAAATACCAAGTTTGCTCAAATTGATCATCTCTTGTCTGTTAATGCCAAAAGAAGGGGCAAATCGATTTTGGTTCCAAAGGAGAAAGAGAGCAACATAGAGTGCGATAAGCGTTGAATTGGTCTTGGGGTTGGTCTTCATCAGGTCGAAGCAAGCGTTTAAATGTTTAATATAATTCATCTTTGGGGGTGTTTTAGTTGATCAAATGTAGAATAGAACGAAAAATTTTACACTTTGCTAATTGCTTTGTTTGGTGGTGATTCTGTAATATTTGAATTGAAAAGTCGTTGTTTGTGTGTTTTCGTCAAATTTTCAGTATGGTTTTTGCTTCATTTTTGTGATAAAAATAAAATGTAAGAATATGAACAAGAAACTTAGGTATTGTTTAGAGCAAAAAGTGCGATTAATTGATGAATTAGAGCAGAAGCAGGATATGAATATAGAAGAATGGTCGGCTCATGTGCATCATTGGAATAAATTCATGAAGAAATTGAGGGTAGTGGCTCGTACCCATTCCTTTCGAACGAAGGCGAGTGAACGTATCTTTTATGAGGAAATATGGATCGATACCCTTACGTACTATTGGTATAGCCGTGAAATGGTGTTTTTTTGCAACTCCCTCCCAATTGAAGACACGCAATTCGAAGCTTATATTAATCAGAAGCTAAAGCAGTATATGACCTACAGGTTGCAATCTTTTGAGCGGTATAACGCGTTTTGTGCCCAACAGCTTCCCATAGATTATTTAGCCCTTAAAATGCACGTAGTAGAAAATGATGAGCGAGGAGAATGGGCCTTTTTTGATGAGCGATATCCGTTTTTATATAACGCCTATTTTGGAGCTTTGAAACGTATTATTAATTGCCTAACAGGCCTGTTAAATCTACAAGAGGAGCGAGAAACACCAATCCTCTTGACATGGAATCGCTCCAAACAAGATTTTTGCTTATTCGTGTATGCGCTGGCTCATTGTAATCGGATCAATGGAGAAAAGGTAGCTGTGATGGTTGTTGTACGAGAGATTGGTCAACTGTTTGGTCTAGATGTTAGCAAGCATTTTTACCAAACCCTTAACAAGGTTAAAAAACGCACGGATTTTTCGAATAACTTTTTAGCTGAAATGAACCAAGTCATTGTGGATATGGATCTATACAATGAATAAAAAAAGAGGCGGAGAGGGGAGAAGGAAATACAGCGGATTGTTCTATTGTTTCCTAACAAGAGGATAGAGAATCGCGTTTTTCTACAGTACAAAAGAGGACAGCCATTGAACGGCTGTCCTCTTTTTTTTCCTACTTAACGCATCGACAAGGGGCTATTCGTCTTCCATTGTACTTTGATTTACTGCAGGGATAATTCCCCTTGCTACGGCTAAATATGTCGCAACGGTGGTGAGCATCACAGGTAAGGTGACGGGTGCAGTAAGAATACCCCCCACTAATGGCAGCTAAGGTTAGGCAAATGTTTTGCTTGTCGATTTGAGGTAACCCATGGGACGTTTCGGGTAGATAAAGTCGATGGAGTACCAGTGTCAGCATAGTCTTGATTTTTGTAGGTTAGTGTCTGACAAAATTGCTCGAAATAGCAGCGATGGAAAAGAGAGGGTGATGCGTTTGATCGCGATTGGGTATACAAAGGAGTAAAAGATTTTGCTCGACTGTTAACGGTACAAGTGCTGGAAAACACTACCCCTTCATGTAAAAGAGAAGTACCTTCACGACAATGAATCGTAAAAAGGAACAAGATGAGTACAACAGCTAGATAAAATGGAAGAATGTTTATTTATGCTACAGCTGTAGTTGTAAGTACAGGACGCAGTTATAAAACAGCCCTAAAAATTCTAAATGAAGTTCGAAAGAGGTATGAAAGACCAGCAGGAGCGATGGTGACCTACAAAGAGTTTAGTGTATGTATGCACTTAGACGAAGAAGAAGTCTTTAGCGCGCTGCAATAGGTAAGGTTTTGTTTGGGTTTCCTATGGGTTTTGTTTGGTAAAATGGGGTCTAGCCCTAGTAAACACAGGGAAATACCATAGAATCCCCAAACAAATGACAAGGTTTTATTTATACTTGCATGATCTACAGTGTTTTATTTTTTAATGGAGGAGAAATATAACGCCATTTTATCCTTTGTAATCCCAAAAGTGGAAGAATGGAGCAGGGGGGATTTCACAGTTGAATTTACTTGTTTAGGTTTGCAGTGTATTCCTCGAATAAGCGAGCAAAAAGGAGAGAATGTAGAAAAAAATAATCATTGTAAATCGAGAAAGTATGGCAGAAGTTAAACAAGGTATTTTAGGAGGAGTCAGTGGAAAAGTAGGCACTGTCGTAGGCGCGAGTTGGCGAGGTAAAAACATCATTCGAGCTAGGCCGCGCAAAACGGGAAAAAAAGCATCGAAAAAGCAGCTAGACCACCGCAGTAAGTTTAGCCTGGTATCCCAATTCTTGCAGCCATTAAATTTCTTATTGAAGCGCTATTTTGGCACGAGTCAAGGGCTAAAATCGCCGCTTAATTTAGCGATGGCGTATCACATCAATGAAGCGGTTGTTGCGCAAGAGGATGCTTTTGTTATTCAGGTGGAAAAGGTTGTTATAAGCAAAGGAATTCTGCCTACGGTAACGATGAATACGGTAACGGTAGACCATGCAACCCTTAGTTTGGCTTGGACAATCAACACAGCGGCTAGCTTGGGCAAAGCAAGCGACTTGCTAACAGTTGTGGTCTACGATAAACAGTCCCACGTGATTCAGATTTTTGATCGCGTTGTCACGCGAGGTGCAGCCGCGTTTTCAACGTCCTTACCCGAAGGAATTGAGGCTGGCAGTTGTGTGATTTGGTTTTTTCTGACCAATGAAGAAGATACGGAATGCAGTACAAGCTCCTTTGTAAAGGCAAGTGGAGGAAATTAAGAAAAAAGAGGGTGTCCCAAAAGGTCACCCTCTTTTGTATTATATAAAACGTTACTTTTCTCTTAGATTAAAAGTTCTTGCAATTAAAACGAGTTTTAGACTTATAATTTGTCATTTTTCGTTTATCAGTCTCTTTTTTAGGATGAAAATTGTTGTTTAAAGTCGATTTTTCTCTATTCTTAGTAAGTTTTCTTAAATTATGTGCAAGAGCCATCAGTCCAAATTCAATTTCGACCATTTCTAATCCTCTTAGAGTAAACCTAGTAAATTTGTTGTTGCTTTTTAGTTGTCCAAAAACAGCTTCTACTTCTACAGGTCTTTTACTTCTATGATATTTACCGCGTTCAGAGTTGAGTAATTCTCTAATATGTTGTTTTATTTGAACCAATCTATGATTCATAGAGACTGTTCTGTTTTCTGCTGCTTTATTACATAGCTCTTTTAACGAGCATTTCAAGCAGTTAGAAGCTTGGTACAAATGTATTTTTGATGCAAAACCAGTGGTGGTGTATTTAGTACTACTTCCAATATTAGGTAGCTTTTC
>NZ_JBMVQX010000062.1:0-7122 GCF_050522745.1 Myroides sp. C15-4
GCAATGTTGAAGATTAGTAATTCTATTCAACATTTGTGCTAAAAGTCGGCTCCATCGCCAATTTGCCAAACGTTAGCGGGCATTGTGAAAGATACCAGCATAACAGTTAAACATTGATAAATGAAATAAAAACTACTTTGGATATTAATTTTAGGACTGATAATAATCAGTTGCAAACAAAGGAAAACAGAAATGAAAGAGAAAATAATTAAAACAAACGGCATTGAACTCTGTACGGAAAGTTTTGGAAATAAGAAAAATCCAGCAATCCTTTTGGTAGCAGGTGCAACCGTATCAATGCTGTATTGGGACACTGAATTTTGCCAACAATTATCTGAAAAAGGATTTTTTGTTATTCGTTACGACAACAGAGATGTAGGAAAATCCACTAATTATGAACCAGGTTCTACTCCATACGATATTGTTGACTTAACTAATGACGCTATTTCAATATTGGATGGCTACAAGATTGACAAAGCACATTTTGTGGGGATTTCTTTGGGCGGACTAATTTCTCAAATAGCATCAATAAAGTTTGCCGACAGAGTTAACTCCTTAACTCTTATGTCATCAGGCCCTTGGGGAGACTCAGACCCAACTATACCTGAAATGGACACGAGTATTTTAGATTTCCATAGTAAAGCAGGTACAGTCAATTGGACAAATGAAGACAGTGTGGTAAACTATTTAATTCAGAGTGCAGAATTAATGAGTGGCAAGAAACAATTTGACAAACAAAGAAGTGAAAAACTGATAAGAGCTGAGTTCAATAGAGCCAACAATTATATAAGTATGTTCAATCACGCTGCATTGCAAGGTGGTGAAGAATATTGGAACAGATTAAACGAAATCAAACAACCCACCTTAATTATCCACGGAACAGACGACAAAATTTGGCATTATAAGAATGCAGGTTTTTTACTAGAAAAAATAAAAGGTTCAAATCTAATCACCCTTGAAGGTACAGGACACGAATTACACGTTGATGATTGGAAATCAATAATTGATGGAATAGAAAAACACATAAATGACTGATAAACAAAAACAACGCCCCGCGTGGGCCTATACGCTGCCGGCAGCACTGCTGCTGATGGCTCCTTTCGACATCCTCGCTTCACTGGCGATGGATATTTATCTCCCTGTCGTTCCAGCGATGCCCGGCATCCTGAACACGACGCCCGCTATGATCCAACTCACGTTGAGCCTCTATATGGTGATGCTCGGCGTGGGCCAGGTGATTTTTGGTCCGCTCTCAGACAGAATCGGGCGACGGCCAATTCTACTTGCGGGCGCAACGGCTTTCGTCATTGCGTCTCTGGGAGCAGCTTGGTCTTCAACTGCACCGGCCTTTGTCGCTTTCCGTCTACTTCAAGCAGTGGGCGCGTCGGCCATGCTGGTGGCGACGTTCGCGACGGTTCGCGACGTTTATGCCAACCGTCCTGAGGGTGTCGTCATCTACGGCCTTTTCAGTTCGATGCTGGCGTTCGTGCCTGCGCTCGGCCCTATCGCCGGAGTATTGATCGGCGAGTTCTTGGGATGGCAGGCGATATTCATTACTTTGGCTATACTGGCGATGCTCGCACTCCTAAATGCGGGTTTCAGGTGGCACGAAACCCGCCCTCTGGATCAAGTCAAGACGCGCCGATCTGTCTTGCCGATCTTCGCGAGTCCGGCTTTTTGGGTTTACACTGTCGGCTTTAGCGCCGGTATGGGCACCTACTTCGTCTTCTTCTCGACGGCTCCCCGTGTGCTCATAGGCCAAGCGGAATATTCCGAGATCGGATTCAGCTTTGCCTTCGCCACTGTCGCGCTTGTAATGATCGTGACAACCCGTTTCGCGAAGTCCTTTGTCGCCAGATGGGGCATCGCAGGATGCGTGGCGCGTGGGATGGCGTTGCTTGTTTGCGGAGCGGTCCTGTTGGGGATCGGCGAACTTTACGGCTCGCCGTCATTCCTCACCTTCATCCTACCGATGTGGGTTGTCGCGGTCGGTATTGTCTTCACGGTGTCCGTTACCGCGAACGGCGCTTTGGCAGAGTTCGACGACATCGCGGGATCAGCGGTCGCGTTCTACTTCTGCGTTCAAAGCCTGATAGTCAGCATTGTCGGGACATTGGCGGTGGCACTTTTAAACGGTGACACAGCGTGGCCCGTGATCTGTTACGCCACGGCGATGGCGGTACTGGTTTCGTTGGGGCTGGTGCTCCTTCGGCTCCGTGGGGCTGCCACCGAGAAGTCGCCAGTCGTCTAACCGACGACTGGTAGCAGGCCCGCTCCGATGCGGCGCACTAACCATCGAAACCTCGTGAATGTCGGTATCCTGTCTGGCAGGATACCGCTCATTTCCCTTGTTCAGTTCATCGCCGTCGCCGAGCATCTGAATTTTCGGCATGCGGCCAAGGCACTTGGTATCAGCCAGTCGAGCGTCAGCGCGCGTGTGAAAGCGCTGGAGGATAACCTTGGTGTCCTGCTATTTGAGCGCCATGCGCGGGGCGTTCGGCTAACAGACGCAGGCAGGCACTTCATGGAGCGTGTCACGGCGGGTGTCGATCAACTCGATCACGCAGTGAAGACCGCGGAGTGACGGGCACTGGCTGGCAATGTCTAGCAACGGCAGGCATTTCGGCTGAGGGTAAAAGAACTTTCCGCTAAGCGATAGACTGTATGTAAACACAGTATTGCAAGGACGCGGAACATGCCTCATGTGGCGGCCAGGACGGCCAGCCGGGATCGGGATACTGGTCGTTACCAGAGCCACCGACCCGAGCAAACCCTTCTCTATCAGATCGTTGACGAGTATTACCCGGCATTCGCTGCGCTTATGGCAGAGCAGGGAAAGGAATTGCCGGGCTATGTGCAACGGGAATTTGAAGAATTTCTCCAATGCGGGCGGCTGGAGCATGGCTTTCTACGGGTTCGCTGCGAGTCTTGCCACGCCGAGCACCTGGTCGCTTTCAGCTGTAAGCGTCGCGGTTTCTGCCCGAGCTGTGGGGCGCGGCGGATGGCCGAAAGTGCCGCCTTGCTGGTTGATGAAGTACTGCCTGAACAACCCATGCGTCAGTGGGTGTTGAGCTTCCCGTTTCAGCTGCGTTTCCTGTTTGCCAGCCGGCCCGAGATCATGGGGTGGGTGCTGGGCATCGTTTACCGCGTCATTGCCACGCACCTGGTCAAGAAAGCGGGCCATACCCACCAAGTGGCCAAGACGGGCGCGGTCACCCTGATCCAGCGTTTTGGATCGGCGCTCAATCTGAATGTTCACTTCCACATGCTGTTTCTCGACGGTGTGTATGTCGAGCAATCCCACGGCTCAGCGCGTTTCCGCTGGGTCAAGGCGCCGACCAGCCCAGAGCTCACCCAGCTGACGCACACCATCGCCCACCGGGTGGGTCGCTATCTGGAACGGCAAGGCCTGCTGGAACGGGATGTCGAAAACAGCTATCTGGCCTCGGATGCGGTGGATGACGACCCGATGACACCCCTGCTGGGGCACTCGATCACTTACCGTATCGCTGTCGGTTCACAGGCGGGG
Source organism: Myroides sp. C15-4 (assembly GCF_050522745.1). NCBI lineage: Bacteria > Pseudomonadati > Bacteroidota > Flavobacteriia > Flavobacteriales > Flavobacteriaceae > Myroides > Myroides sp. C15-4. The sequence goes on from NZ_JBMVQX010000062.1 coordinate 3,530, forward strand.
CGAAAGGTGTTCACTTTGCAAACTCTGCCGACCAGTGGTGATCCGTTCGGTGACGGGATTGGCAAGGTAGCCGGGTCCAGCCTGCACGCCGGCGTGGCGGCCAGGGCCGATGAACGCAAGAAGCTCGAACGGCTGTGCCGGTACATCAGCCGCCCGGCGGTATCCGAGAAGCGGCTGTCGTTAACACGAGGCGGCAACGTGCGCTACCAGCTCAAGACGCCGTACCGGGACGGCACCACGCACGTCATTTTCGAACCATTGGATTTCATTGCAAGGCTGGCCGCCCTGGTACCGAAGCCCAGAGTCAACCTAACCCGCTTCCACGGGGTGTTCGCACCCAACAGTCGGCACCGGGCGTTGGTCACGCCGGCAAAACGGGGCAGGGGCAACAAGGTCAGGGTGGCTGATGAACCGGCAACACCAGCACAACGGCGAGCGTCGATGACATGGGCGCAACGGCTCAAGCGTGTTTTCAATATCGACATCGAGACCTGCAGCGGCTGCGGCGGCGCCATGAAAGTCATCGCCTGCATTGAAGACCCTATAGTGATCAAGCAGATCCTTGATCACCTGAAGCACAAAGCCGAAACCAGCGGGACCAGGGCGTTACCCGAAAGCCGGGCGCCACCGGCTGAGCTGCTCCTGGGTCTGTTTGACTGACGAGCCTGAAGGCCAACGATACCAATCAAAATGCTGCGTTCACAGCGCCGCGGCAGGGATCCGCCGTGCTGGTTGTCGGAAAAGGAGCCGCTAGTGGGAAAGAGGAGGGTAAATTTTCAGCGTTGCTGGCTCCCCGTCAGCCGGATTGGGTTGCATCGCAGGGGTGTCGAAAGAGTCAACTGCGGTCCAAAGCTGTTGGACTTGGGTGAAAAGGGCGTTTATTCTTCCTATACGTTGTTCAGAATAACATTGTTCCGCCAACAATCAATTCGGTAGATATTGAACCTGAATATAGGGATATATTTAACTTGACGTTACACCAATCACAACAACGGCAAGTGAATTACGCAATGAGTAATACTTTTGGTTTTGGCGGACACATTGCCACAAGTATTTTTAAAAAATATGCTGAATAGAGAGTAGGTGCTAACTTCGGTTTGCTCGTGTTGGCGCTAAATCGAAAGTTCAAGTATCCCAACATGTTCCTTCGTATAGAAGTTAAAAGTTGGCAATTATCGTAGAACAACCTACAGACAACACCAATATGTAACCGATAAATAATTACAAAATATGACCGACAGAGTAAACATCATCAATAACTACATCGATGGATACAACCAATTTGATATCAAAAAAATGGTTGCAGACCTTGACGATAATATTGTTTTTGAAAACATTCAAAATAATGATATAAGTTTATCGCTGAAAGGGTTAACAGCGTTTAAACAACAGGCAGAAACAGCAAAAACATACTTTGCAAAGAGAACACAGACAGTTAAATCGTTTAGGCATTTTGACAACAGCACTGAAATAGAAATTGATTATACAGCAATTTTAGCAATTGACTTTCCGAACGGCTTAAAAAAAGGGCAAAAGCTAAAGTTATCAGGAAAATCCGTGTTTGAATTTAAAAAAAACAAAGTGATTAAATTGACAGACATTAGTTGACATTAAAACCAGCGAACAAGAATATGACTTTACTAAAACATAAAAAAATTACAATAATTGGTGCCGGGCCTGTTGGATTAACAATGGCGAGATTGTTACAGCAAAACGGCGTGGACATTACAGTTTACGAGAGAGACAAAGACCAAGATGCAAGGATTTTTGGTGGGACACTTGATCTGCACAGGGATTCGGGACAGGAAGCAATGAAAAGAGCGGGATTGTTACAAACTTATTATGACTTAGCTTTACCAATGGGTGTAAATATTGTTGATGAAAAGGGCAATATTTTAACTACAAAAAATGTAAGACCCGAAAATCGTTTTGACAATCCTGAAATAAACAGAAATGACTTAAGGACTATCCTATTAAATAGTTTACAAAATGATACCGTCATTTGGGATAGAAAACTTGTTACCCTTGAACCTGATAAGGAGAAGTGGATACTAACTTTTGAGGATAAATCGAGTGAAACAGCAGATCTGGTTATTATTGCCAATGGTGGAATGTCTAAAGTAAGAAAATTTGTTACCGACACGGAAGTTGAAGAAACAGGTACTTTCAATATACAAGCCGATATTCATCAACCGGAGGTGAACTGTCCTGGATTTTTTCAGCTTTGCAATGGAAACCGGCTAATGGCTGCTCATCAAGGTAATTTATTATTTGCGAATCCTAATAATAATGGTGCATTGCATTTTGGAATAAGTTTTAAAACACCTGATGAATGGAAAAGCAAAACGCGGGTAGATTTTCAAGACAGAAATAGTGTCGTTGATTTTCTCCTGAAAAAATTTTCCGATTGGGACGAACGCTACAAAGAACTGATTCGTTTGACATCATCTTTTGTAGGGTTAGCGACACGAATATTTCCCTTAGATAAGTCTTGGAAAAGTAAGCGTCCATTACCCATAACGATGATTGGAGATGCTGCTCATTTGATGCCTCCTTTTGCAGGACAAGGCGTAAACAGTGGGTTGATGGATGCCTTGATATTGTCGGATAATCTGACCAATGGGAAATTTAACAGCATTGAAGAGGCTATTGAAAATTATGAACAGCAAATGTTTGCTTATGGAAGAGAAGCACAGGCAGAATCAATAATAAACGAAATTGAAATGTTTAAACCCGACTTTACGTTTCAGCAATTGTTAAATGTATAAAATGGAATAAAACGGCACATAACAAACAAATTGGCAATAGAGCCGGTGAAGTACTTCTATTGAACTTTTGTGCAATGTTGAAGATTAGTAATTCTATTCAACATTTGTGCTAAAAGTCGGCTCCATCGCCAATTTGCCAAACGTTATATGCCATATTACACCAAAACTCGTCTGAATTATACAAAATGAACTATGTTTAACTTTTTTAAACCTAAACCAAAAAATCAAATTGAAATGGAAGTTTCGGGAATAAATCCTGAAACAAACAATGAATTTCTATTCTATAATTTTATCGAAAATACACCAAACTATATTCTTGAACCTTGGCTAAAAAAAGCAAAACAAGTTGGTTATAAAGTAAAACCTCAATACGAACAAGCGATTTTGCAAAAATTGAAATTCAATCAATTTAAAAATCCTCATACATTCCCTGAGTACTTTGAAAATAAATTTGATTTTATTGCTATTGACTTTGAGACAGCAAATAACAGTAGATTAAGTGCTTGTGCAATCGGATTATGCTTCGTGAAAAATGACACAATAGTTTATTCGACAAAACACTATATAAATCCACCAAAATCAGAAAAGTTTTTAAAAACTCATACTTCAATACACGGAATTTCATATGAAGATGTAGAATTTTCCCTTAATTTTCAAGAATTATGGGAAGACGAACTTTCTAAATATCTTTCATCTAATTTATTAATTTTTCATAATGCGAGTATGGACTTGAGTGTTTTGAAAAATCTATCTGATTCTCCGCAAACATACCTAATATTTTTAGTATATTAGCGCTCAAAAAGCAGGGATTATGAACATATTCAG
>NZ_JBMVQX010000063.1:0-6944 GCF_050522745.1 Myroides sp. C15-4
AAACCATTTATTACTATATTTAATAATGAAGTTAATGTTTAAAAACGGTCAACCATATTTAGGGACGTTCACTCATCACCCATCTCCCATCTCCCATCTCCCATCTCCCATCTCCCATCTCCCTTTTCTACCCATAAATCATGAACAAAAAAAAGAGAGCATGCCATAGCATACTCTCTTTTGTGGGTGATTAATGGGGTTCGAACCCACGACCTTCGGAACCACAATCCGACGCTCTAACCAGCTGAGCTATAACCACCGTGTTTGTTTGTTTTTTGGGTGACTAATGGGTTTCGAACCCACGACCTTCGGAACCACAATCCGACGCTCTAACCAGCTGAGCTATAGCCACCGTGTATTTTTTTTAGGTGTTTCAAACACATTCACCTTTTTCTTTGTATCGGACGATGAGGGTCACCTACCGTTACGACTATTTTTTTTGGGTGATTAATGGGTTTCGAACCCACGACCTTCGGAACCACAATCCGACGCTCTAACCAGCTGAGCTATAACCACCGTTTTTGTCTTATTTTGACGCTTGCAAAGGTAGCCATATTTCCTTACGTTGCAAGCATTTTTTTAAAAATTTTACATCAAATCATCTAAACGATTGACTGCCAAATACCTTTCTACAGTAAATCCTTCTGCATGTTCTCGATTTATCAACCGTCCTAGGTCCTGTGCACGATACACAATACTATCGAGGAAGTTTTTGGAGGTAATAGGCGTTGAAGGTTCTTTGGAGTTTACATCGTAGAATTGAGTTCCATAAGCCAATACGGACTGCATTTTTTGATCGATAAATCCCGTTACATCGACTACAAAATCAGGTTCAATGTTTTTCCATTGGATGTAGTGATACACCAATTTAGGGCGCCAAGCCTCCTGTTCCACCCCGTTTATTGCGGTTTCAATCCGTCTTAATCCCGCCAAAAAACAAGCATCAGAAACTAATTTACTGCCCTTTCCGTGATCAATATGACGATCGTCAATTGCGTTACACAATACAATTTCAGGCTTGTATTTGCGAATCATTTTGATAATTTCCAACTGATGGGCTTCGTCATTGACGAAAAAGCCATCGCGAAAACCCAAGTTTTCTCGCACGGATACACCTAAAATAGCGGCGGCGGCGGCGGCTTCTTGTGCTCGAATCTCCGCACTCCCTCTTGTTCCTAATTCGCCTCGCGTCAAATCGACAATACCGACTTTTTTACCCAGGTGAATTTCTTTTGCAATTGTTGCGCCACATCCCAATTCGACATCATCTGGATGTGCGCCAAAAGCTACTATATCTAATTTCATACGCTTAAAATAAAATCTTTTTCATGGTGGTGGATTTATTGACGGTTTCCACAAATTCACTTGTGGGATCACTATCTGCCGTCACTCCACAACCGATATATAAATTTACTTGATTTTTTTCAATTTCCATACAGCGCAAATTGACAAACAACTGGCTTGATGTTTGATTTTGCGGCGTGGTATCATTCAATAGGCCCAAATATCCAGCATAGTATTTACGCACATACCCTTCTTCTCGAAGGAGAAAATCGCGGGCAGCTGATTTGGGCATGCCACATACGGCAGGCGTTGGATGGAGTACATCGACAATTGTTTTCAATGCGCCTTGGTTCAACTGGGCTTCAATACTCGTACAAATGTGCATGACTTTAGCGGCGCGTTTGGTAAAAGGCGAAGAAACTTGAATCTCACCACTAAACGGCTTCAATTTGTCCACAATAAAATCCGTTACATACTGTTGCTCTTCTTTTTCTTTATCCCCCCAGTACACCTCTTCTTTTCCGTGATTGACCTGTGTTCCTGCCAATGCCATGGTACGCAGGGTTTGTCCTTCTAACTCAAGGAGGGTTTCGGGGGTTGCCCCCATCCACAGGCCAACTTTTGGATGGTAGATCACATAACAAAAAGCTTCGGGATAAGCCGCAATAAGTTTGGAGAACAAAGCAGGGAGTTCCTCTACTTCTCTGTTGATCACTTCTTTTCGAGAGGGTACAACTTTTCCAAAATGACCTTGATGAATCCCCTTTACACAGCGACCTACCAAATCCTCAAAATTGGCTTTAGCGGGTTGCTCCTCATAATTCAACTTAAAATCCAATCCAAAGGAGACCAATTGCTCCTGTTCTAGCGCTACATCTTCCTCTAGTTGCACGGAGGCATCAAACGGAATATAAAAGCGCACGCCTTCATAAAAAGGCGCGAGAACAAATCCTTTCTCTTTAAAAGTAGAAACAAGATGCAGGGTGGCATCTTGTTGAAACAAGCCCTTTACGAGGGGCTGGTTTGGTTTTTTATACAGAACAAAAGGCTTGTCTTCTTTTATATGCGTGGACCACGTTTCATATAATTTCATTACCCCTTGTTTTTTTCGATTACTATATTGGTGATTTTACACACGGATAACAACACATCGTTCTCATCCGTAATTCGAATTTCCCATAAATGGAGGGTTCGACCCCGATGGATTAAGCGCGCTGTTCCTGTCACTATCCCTGCTCGTTTGCTGCGCACGTGATTGGCAGAAATCTCAATACCGCGAATCTCTTGTTCTCTTGGGTCAATCAACATCAGAGAAGCTCCACTTCCCAAGCTCTCTGCCAGTGCGACCATTGCCCCGCCGTGCAATAAACCCGCTGGTTGATGTACGCGTTCATTTACAGGCATTGTCGCCACTAAAAACTCTGGGCCGGCGTCAATATAATGAATTTCCAATGTTTCCATTAAGGTGTTTTTCGTCACCTTGGCATACATGGCTAATACCTCTTCTTTATTAAAATCCTTTCTGCGTTTCACATTCATACTATAACTAATTTTAGGCGTCTTAAAAGTAAGCCAAAAAAGATGCACTCGTCTTAAAAATATTATAATTCTTTCTTTTTTGAAAGTAGCAGTACATTTCTTCTGCTCCAAGCCTGAAGTGTATCCTATTTTTTTAGTATTTTTAAGCCCTTAAAATAAAGAACCAATTTTAGTATAAGGAAACGAGTAATGGAAGATATCCAAAAAGAAGTTCACAACGCTTTTGAAGTGATTAAAAATGGCGGTATTATTTTGTATCCCACGGATACGATTTGGGGCATTGGTTGCGACGCAACGAATTCGGAAGCCGTCAAAAAGATCTATCAATTAAAACAACGTGCAGAAAGCAAAAGCATGATTGTATTAGTAAATGGCGATCGCCTTTTACACCGTGTTTTTCACAATATTCCAGAAGTTGCTTGGGAGATATTAGAATTCAGTGACAAGCCAACGACCTTAATTTTAGACAACCCCAAGCTGGTTGCTCCTGAGATTATTTCGGCAGACCACTCTTTAGGTGTTCGAATTGTCAAAGATACTTTTTGCTACAATTTGATTGAACGCATGAAGGTGCCTTTGGTGTCAACCTCTGCAAATCTCAGTGGTTTTCCTTCTCCCCAAAATTTTATGGATATTGATTTACGCATTCTCGAAGGTGTGGATTACGTGGTAAACCTCAAACAACAGGAAACCAAACCCCACAAACCTTCTACTATCATTAAATTAAAAGAAAACGCACAGGTAACGATCATTAGAAAGTAAACGGTGCCATTTGAAACTATGACCTTAGATAACCCAACCTATAAAGAAGCCCTACAACACCCTATCTTTGAGATTATTACCCAAGCCGCAACAAACTTGAAGGTAGATGCTTATGTAATTGGCGGTTTTGTACGCGATTTTTTATTGCAAAGAGATACAAAAAAAGACATTGATATTGTTGCCGTTGGCAGTGGTATTGCATTGGCTTTAGCCGTATCAGAATTGTTACCCAATCACCCTAAAGTTCAGGTATTTAAAAACTATGGCACAGCCATGTTGCGCTATGACGACATTGACATTGAGTTTGTTGGTGCGCGCAAAGAATCCTATCACTTTGACAGCCGCAAACCCGTGGTGGAAGATGGAACACTCGCTGATGACCAAAACAGAAGGGATTTCACGATCAACGCCTTAGCTTTGTCGCTCAGTGCAGCTACCTTCGGACAATTGGTTGATCCCTTTAATGGGATTGAGGATTTAAAAAACAAATTAATCCGCACGCCTTTAGATCCCGATATCACCTATTCGGACGATCCTTTGCGTATGATGCGCGCCATTCGCTTTGCGACCCAGCTCGATTTTACCATTGAGGAGGCTTCGATCGAATCCATTACAAAGAATGCAGATCGCTTGGAGATTATTTCAGGAGAGCGCATTGTCGATGAATTGAATAAAATTCTACTGGCAGACAAACCGTCTAAAGGGTTTTTGTTGCTGTATAAAACGGGCCTACTTCACTTGATTTTACCCGAGTTAATTGCGTTAAACCAGGTAGAAGAAATCGAAGGACATACCCATAAAAACAACTTTTATCACACCCTGGAGGTGGTGGATAATATTGCACAAAATACGGACGACGTGTGGTTGCGTTGGGCAGCCCTTCTGCACGATATTGGAAAAGCACCAACTAAGCGCTTTTCTAAAAAACAAGGTTGGACCTTTCACGGCCATGAATTTTTGGGCAGTAAGATGGTTAAGACGATTTTTACTCGCCTCCATATGCCGTTGAATCAAAAGATGAAATTTGTACAACAAATGGTCATGATGAGTTCAAGACCTATTGTTTTATCACAAAAAGAAGTAACGGACTCCGCCGTTCGCCGATTAGTTTTTGATGCAGGCGAAAATGTAGAGGATTTAATGATTCTATGTGAGGCAGATATCACAACTAAAAACCCTAATAAGTTTAAAAAATACCACCACAACTTTCAACTGGTTCGCCAAAAGATTGTTGAAGTGGAAGAAAGGGATCACATCCGCAATTTTCAACCGCCAATTACGGGAGAGGAGATTATGGCGCTATTCAATCTACAACCCTGTAGAGAAATTGGCACTTTAAAAGAAGCGATTAAAGAAGCTATTTTAGAGGGCGTTATTCCAAATGAATATGACGCAGCATACGAATTTATGTTGGCAAAAGCGGAAAAAATGGGACTAACAATTGTAAATAAATAATACTATGAAAAGCTCTTTTTTACCTTTGGCGAAAATTTCACTCGTACTCGTGTACTTGGTGATCTTCGCAGGAGCAGCGGTTCGGATGACTGGTTCGGGCATGGGATGTCCAGATTGGCCAAAATGCTTTGGTTACTACATTCCGCCAACTGACGAAGAAGTTCTGATGTGGCAACCTGATCGCCTTTACGAAAAGGGACAAATGATTATTCACGATGACGCACTCTGGAAAGCAAAAGACACATTCACCACCTCTTCTGTTTACGACGAGACACATTGGGAAAAATACACCAGACACGATTACGCCAAATTCAATCCTCAACACACCTGGACAGAATACGTCAATCGCCTCTGTGGTGCCCTAGCGGGGCTAGCCTGTCTTGCTTTGGCTATTGCTTCCTTTAGCATGTGGAAAACCAGAAAAATACTCGTTTTCGCGTCTTGGTTGGTGGTGTTCTTAATGGGCTTTCAAGCTTGGCTGGGGGCAACGGTTGTGTACTCTGTCCTCAACCCAATCAAAATTACCGTTCACATGGTGATGGCCCTAGTGATTGTAGCCTTGCTCATCAACATCATTAAAATTGCCAAGAACAAAACCGAAATCAAAAAATACAATGCAACTTTCCGCGTATTAACGGTTATCACGCTATTGTTAACCTTAGCTCAAGTGGTATTGGGAACCCAAGTACGCGAATTTGTAGACGAACAAGTAAAAGCGGGAATTACCAATGAGCATTTGTGGTTAAATGACCCTACGCTACAGTTTTACATTCACCGAAGCTTCTCCATTCTCGTTTTTGTTTTAAATTTTTATTTATTCTTTTTAAACAAAAAACTAAACTTGGGATTCTCTAAGGTAAAATGGGTGGCTATTCTCCTCGTTTTGGAGATACTAACAGGTATCTTAATGCAGTACGCCCATTTCCCATTTGGCTCTCAAGCGGCGCATTTAGTCCTTGCCTCCATCCTGTTTGGAGTACAGTACTATCTGTTCTTAGAGGCGAGAAAATGCTACTACAGCGGCAAAAGCTCCTTAGACTAAACTTGTATACAATATAGAAAGAAAAAAGACGTTTACTTACTACGGTAGTTAAGCGTCTTTTTTTTTGACTTACTTAGGTTTACCCCAGAATAGAACCCAATTTTATAACAAATAGATCACTACTCCCTTAATAAACCCTTAAATAATTTGGAACATTAGATAAAAACCCTGTATTTTTGCACTTATTATCAGAAAGTTTAACCGTATTGCATCTTACAACAAGCATTTCGATTTTAAACTTTTAACCCCCATTGCTATGACAACAAAAAAAATTGGTATTACATTTAGTTCTTTTGACTTGTTACACGCAGGTCACATCAAGATGTTAGAAGAAGCTAAGCGTCAGTGTGATTATTTAATTGTAGGTTTACAAACAGACCCTACGATTGATAGACCCGAAAAGAATAAACCTACACAAACTGTAGTAGAGCGTTATATTCAACTAAAAGGATGCAAATTCGTGGATGAAATTGTTCCGTACGCAACAGAACAAGATTTAGAAGACATCCTACGTGCCTTTCATATTCACGTAAGAATTATTGGTGATGAATATGCAGAAAAAAACTTTACAGGTAGAAGTTACTGTGAAGAAAAGGGCATTGAGTTGTATTATAACGCAAGAGACCATCGGTTCTCCAGCAGTTCCTTGCGAAAAGAAGTCGCTGAAAAAGAAAACGGAAAAGTAATTGCGATGTAAGCATATAAGCCTGAGACGATTGTCTTGGGCTTTTTTTTTGGTGAGTGGTGAGTGGTGAATAGTGAATAGTGAGTGGTGAATAGTGAGGAGTGAGTGGTGAATAGTGAGGAGTGAGTGGTGAATAGTGAGGAGTGAGTGGTGAATAGTGAGGAGTGAGTGGTGAAT
>NZ_JBMVQX010000064.1:0-5870 GCF_050522745.1 Myroides sp. C15-4
GCAACGTTCTTATCACTAAGTAAATTCATTTGTTTGTCTGTATCTATTCGCATTGTCATTCAAAAATGGCACATAACGGGAAACGCATTGGCGAAGTGGCGGATAAATTGGACAAAAAGTTCAATTTAGCGAGAACGTAGCCGATGTGTTTCCACAGAGCTAACTTACAAATAAAAAGCGAATGTGGAACACATTCGGCGGAATAAAAAGCACAAAAGTTGAATTTTGAACTTAACCCGCCATTTTGCCAATGCGATGTTGAACTAAACCTCCGGTAGCTTTCGCTGCGATGATTTTGTACCTTAGTATTTATTAACTATTAAATAATTGATACTATGGTGACTAAAAAAAATCTCCGGAGGAATTAAGAGCGAACAAATATTTGAATCGCGCTTGTTGTGAAATTAATGGTTTTTCTGAACTTCTGCAACGTTTTGAACGAAATATTTCTATTTTAGGACGAAGCAAACGCACGTTTGAAAATTATTCACGTCATGTGGCTGCCCTTGCGCTTCATTTTGGTGCTTTACCTACCGATTTAGATCCCGAACAGGTTAAAGACTATCTGTTTGAACTACAACAACGTTCTCATTCACCATCGCAATCGTATTTTAAACATACGGTTTACGGATTACGCTTTCTGCTAAAAACCGAAAACCTTCGGTACGATTACCTTCATTTACCATCGATTCCTAAAGAAAAAAAACTACCCGTAATACTAAGTCGTGAAGAAATTTGGAGAATGCTTCAACATGCCGATTTGCTTAAACATCGCATTTTAATTGGTTTGATTTACGGTTGTGGGCTTCGTTGCATGGAAGTTCGAAATATTGAATTGAAACACTTAGATTTTGATCGAAAATTACTTCATATCGTTCAAAGTAAAGGTAAAAAAGATCGTTATGTTCCGCTTTCTGATCATATTATTCGAGGGATAAAAAAGTACATTTCAATTGAACATCCGACTACTTTTTTATTTACTGGCAACACCAAAGATGCCAAAGGATTTGATTCGCGTTATAGTCAACGTGGCGTTCAATGGGCGATTCAATCGGTTTGTAAAAAAGCTGGAATTTTAAAAGATGTACATACGCATACTTTGCGCCACAGCTACGCTACGCATTTGTTGGAAGATGGTGTGAATATTCTTCAAGTTCAAAAACTCATGGGGCACGAACGAGTAGAAACCACCATGGAATATTTGCACGTTTGTCAGCTCGAAAATCAAAAAATACACAGTCCATTAGATACCGTTTTTGCTTTATGCAGCCGCAGTGGGAAATAGCCGATGTGCTTCGGAAGGTTGATTTATCTCATCAAAACTTCACCATTCATCAGGAGAAAACACTCCGAGCGTTGACTTTATGCAGGACATCTGCTTTGGGCGGACATGTAGATGCTTGTGATTCTTGCGGAAACATCAGCATCAGTTACAACAGTTGCAGAAACAGGCATTGTCCCAAATGTCAAGGACACAAACGCGAAGAATGGATTCAGGCTCGCGAACAAGATTTATTACCTTGTTCGTATTATCATTTGGTGTTTACCTTGCCTGATACGCTTAATGGTTTAGCCATCTCGCATCCTCAAATCATGTATAGAATACTATTTGAAGCAACTTGGGCTACGTTGTCTCAATTTGGAAAAACGGAAGGATTGCAATTAGGAATGATCGCCATTCTGCATACATGGGGACAAAATTTAAGCTTGCATCCGCACTTGCACTGCATTATTCCAGGTGGGGGAATTGGAGCAAATGGCAATTGGAAACGCAAGATAAAAACCGATAAATATTTGTTTGCAGTAAAAGCTTTGAGTAAGGTTTTTCGGGCCAAATATGTAGCATTGTTGCGCAAAGAAAAATTAGTAGATCCTCAACTCTTACAAGGTTTGTTTGAAAAGAATTGGGTGGTTTATGCCAAGCGTCCTTTTGGTGGGCCAAAGCAAGTAATCGAATATTTAGGCAGATATACGCACAAGGTTGCGATAAGCAATCATCGGATAAAGAACATAACCGATCACGAGGTTACTATTAATTATAAAGATTATAAAGACGGAAGTAAAACCAAGCAACTCACCTTAAAAAACGAAGAATTTACAAGGCGATTTAGCTTACATATTTTACCCAAACGTTTTGTACGCATCCGACATTACGGAATAGTAAGTAGCAGTTGGAAACGTGGAAAGCTCCAACAATTACAAAAAGAGTTAAATGTTGTACGCCCAATAATTGAGCCCAAAACCCAACATAAAAAATGCTATTGTTGTAAAGTCGGCAATCTGATCACCTTGCATGTTTTTGGGCAAAGAGGTCCACCGGAAATGTATCTTATCGGAAATACACTTGCCTCTGTGAATTAGCTTTTACGGGTAAGGGAACTTGTGTTTGGCTGTTTCTAAAAACACCGAAAAGTGATTAAACAACACCAATTCAAACACAAAAAAAGCAGTAATCTAAAATTACTGCTTGTATATCTTAAAGCTCCACTTCGAAAACTCCATAATACGTATTAAGCTCCCAAAGGTTCCGTTCAACGGGCTTTCATCTTACGCCCTCCGGGCAAGACGAAAGCTTAGTTATTATGTGTAGTTTTTTAGTATCTTTGTCAGATGAAATTATCAGATTAGCAAATTTACTTTACGCAACGTATAGGAAGAGAATAGTTTAGTATTATTCTTCGTTTCCTTATTGTCTCTTATTGTAAATTAAATATGTTAAATAATGAAAAATTACTTCGAAAGTCCTTTTAAAGGAAAAATAATCAAAGACCACATAACTAATCCCAATATAATTTCGGGTAAATATTCTTATTATTCTGGTTATTATCACGGTCATTCATTTGACGATTGTGCTCGTTATCTGTTTCCGGACAGGAATGATGTCGATAAACTAATTATCGGTTCTTATTGTTCAATAGGGAGCGGTGCAAGTTTCATAATGGCAGGTAATCAAGGTCATAAATATGATTGGATTTCCAGTTTTCCATTTTTTTATATGTCTGAATTTGATGTTTTCAGTAAAAGCCAAGATGGATTTCAAAAAGCAGGAGATACAGTTGTTGGGAATGATGTTTGGATTGGTAGTGAAGCTATGATAATGCCAGGAGTTCAGATAGGAGATGGAGCTGTTATTGGCAGTCGTGCTTTGGTTACAAAAGATGTTGAACCTTATTCAATTGTAGGGGGAAATCCAGCCAAATTGATAAAAAAGAGATTTAGTGATGATGACATCCAAAAATTGCAGGAAATGAAATGGTGGGAATGGGATGAAGAAACCCTTTTTGAAGCAATGCCAATTCTTTGTTCAAATAAAATCGATTTGTTGTACAAGTTTTTTAGAAAAATGAAATGATAAAAAGAAGGTTCCGAAATTCGGAGCCTTTTTGTTTTAACTGCGTTTGCGGCTAAAATTACACATAACTTATTTATTGATACGGCTTTTCTGTACAAAACAGCATAATACTTGATGTTTTTGTGCAGGTTTGTTTCTTTATTTGATCAAATATAACGAAAGTAGGTAGACAATGATTTCTTATTTCTCATCAAGTAATCACGTTACCTCCAATACCTTTTCACTTCAAACGCATAGGCATTTTTCTCATCCACTGCTTGGGTTGCTACCGTTTCAACATTCCAAGCGACAGCTTCGAATTTCGGGAAGAAGGTATCTGCACCAAATTCGCCCTGCACATGGGTAATAAACATCTCTTGAACACAATCAAGCGCTAAAGCTTCTCGGTAAATTTGTCCGCCTCCAATTATGAAAACGGTTCGTTCCACTTCATTTTTATAATGATCCAAACAGGATTCCAAGGAAGAAAAAACAACTGCTCCAGGAGCATGATATTCGGTATTGCGTGTTAAGACCGCATTCTCGCGGTTGGGCAACGGCCGAAAACGTTCCGGAATGGAATCGTAGTTTTTTCTACCTGTAACCACAATATGTCCCGTGGTTGTTTCTTTGAAAAATTTCATATCTGCAGGCAAATGCCACATCAAATCATTGTTCTTTCCAATACCGAATTGCTGATCAACAGCAACAATCAATGCTACTTTCATGGAAGTACTTTGTAAATTGTAGGTGAAATGAACACCATGCGGGGATTTGGAATTACTGCATCGTGAACCTGTGTTCCCCTGGCCTCTTCTTCCGTGAGAAAATAACCAATTACCCAATGATAGGTTCCATCCGGAGCCACCACCTTGTGGATCGTTGGGGTGAATTTTTTTGAGAAATTAATTGGATTGCGAAGTATCCCTTCTGAATACTCTTGGGCATAATACCCTGACAAAAGCAATTTGTAATGAGTCACAACCGTGGAATCAGCATCTACCTTATATTCAACAGATCCTTTCGAATGACTTTGAAAAAGTGCTCTTGAATCGGTGTAAAACAAGTTGCTTTTGGTTTGTACCTCAGGGGTGAAAAAATCCGGACGATGGATGCCATAATCAAACTCCGGTAGAATATAAAATGGTTTCACTGCAGCTTCTTGACGCGGATAAACCCAAGTGAAGGTATGTGTCACGTGTTCAATGTTGACTGCCTCGCTACTTTTTACCAAATCAGCCCGCAAAATCATACCGCCATCCTTGTAACGATCCCGCTTTTTTCATTGCTTCCTGACCTGAACCTTTGTGTAGGTCAAGGGTTCCACCAAAAATTCTTGCCTCTCGGTCGTTGTCTCTTTCGTAAACTGAAACGTCTATGCCGTTTTGCTGTAATAATTTTGCCATAGTCAGTCCAACGGGTCCACCACCAATTATTGCAACGTTCTTATCACTAAGTAAATTCATTTGTTTGTCTGTATCTATTCGCATTGTCATTCAAAAATGGCCCATAACGTTATGTATATGAGCTGTGGCGTGTCTCGGCACGAACCTCTCCAAATATAAACTAACTTTGGCAAACCGCAGGATTTTCCAAATAGGCACAGAACGAGCCATAGCTTATATACGGTGTTGTGCGTTCGTAATTATTTTTTTTTGTTCAAGAAATAATCAATTGATATTTATATAGCAATCCTTCTAGTTGAAATGCAGAAAATTTTGCTTTTTTAAGTTTGTTAAATTCAGGGTCAATAGCGAAGTTTTTTGCATTTCTAAAGTCCGCCTTTTCAAGTATAGTATTTAAAAACCTCGTTCCTGTAAGGTCTGTGTCATTAAAAACTGCTGAAGATAAATCCGATTCAGTAAAATCTGCTTCTTTAAGAGAACATTTTACAAAGTGCGTATTCTTTAACTTTGTCCCAAAAAATGTACAATAATCCATAATACAATTCTCAAATCTGAAAGAAAATGCAAAATTGTTGCATCTTGTAAAATCAATTCCAAGAATTTTGCTTCCTATAAAGCTTGCGTTTCTAAAACCCGTTCCTTCTATTTCTGTCATTGAAAAGTTACAGTCCTGAAAAGTGCATTCTTCAAAACTATTTCCTCTCAAGTCACTTTTTACGAAAATGCACGATATAAACTTACATTTAAAAAATTCTCTATTTCTTAATGTTTTTCCAGAATAATCAACATTTTTAAATTCTTTGTTCTCGTGAGTTATTATTTCATTTGTCATTTTTATATTTTTCTAATTTTGAGTGAGTTTTTCTATGACGCACAACGGGAAACGCATTGGCGAAGTGGCGGATAAATTGAACCGAAAGTTCAATTTAGCAAGAACGTAGCCGATGTGTTTCCACAGAAGCTAAATTATTAAAAAAAGCTGAATGTGGAACACATTCGGCGGCTAAATATGCAGAAACTTTCAACTTAGCCGTTACCCCGCCATTTTGCCAATGGGATGTTGAACTAAACCTTCGGTAGCTTTTCCGTTAGAAGTCATATATTTAGGATATTAAAAAAATAAAATTATGGTA
>NZ_JBMVQX010000065.1:0-5543 GCF_050522745.1 Myroides sp. C15-4
ATCACTGGCACAGTTTGACCGAAATCACTGGCACAAGTACTCCGAAATCACTGGCACAAATCGAAACGGAATATCCACCTGAGTAAAGATATGTCAACGGAAAACACCACTTTAGCAGCCTTTAAAATGGCTAAAAAGAACAGATCTTTTGAAGACGGATTAATAATTTTCCATTCTGACCAAGGAGTACAATATGCAAACTACAAATTTGCAAATTTTTTAGAGTCTTTTAATGTTATTAGAAGCATGAGTAGAACTGCGAAGCACATCACGAATACCAAAATAAATAATAACCAATGAGTAAAGGCTAATTTTTGGGATAACGCCGTAGCAGAATTGCGAAGCACATCATGAATACTAAAACAAATATAAACGATGAATAAAGCTTCTTTAAATCGCTAAAAGCGGAGATGATTTATGGAAATTTACAACTAAATACAAAGCAAATGGAGGCTAAAGTCTTTGACCCGAACGAAGTGAACTGGCGCAAGCAATATATCGAAATCTGGTATAATAAAAAAACGTAGACACTCCTACTTAAACCACCAGACAATCAATGAGTTTAATCAAATAATAAATATTAATAAAGCTGCTTAACTAATTGTCCGGATTTCATTAGGATATCCAATGAGGGACTGATACCGTTTATCAAACTCGAACGAAAAATACTTTTCCGTGAAAGCGATATACGCAAGGTATTGGAAGATAACTATCAGTATTAGTTGTTAAAAAAATAAATTCAATTAAGGTCTTTTAATCTCTGAAATAAACAGTTCTCTGTCAGTATCATTAATTAATTCCAAATCAGGTGAATTCTCTAACGCTCTTGGAATTCCACTACCAACACCGACAAAAGGCAGAATATATCTTGCATTGGTAAATAAAATCGGATTTCGGGGTATAGAAGTTCCGATTTTAATATTATCAATGGTAAGCGTGTTTGGAAGTTTTCCTGGACTTACAATTTCTATTCTATTGTCAAAAATGAACACCTTAATACTTGACAGAATAAAATAATCTCTGTGTATTAGAGCATTAACAAGCAATTCTTCTATTGTTTCTATTGGTATTTCCAACACTGACTGTGAATTAAAACTATCTTCTTTCTGTACTTTTTTCAAATTCCTCGTGATGAAAGAAAGTGTTTTATCATACAATTCTTTCAAGTTTCCGGTAAAAGGGTCTTCTTTATCCCGAAACTCACTTGTACCTATATCATTTCCAACTATAGAGACACACTGTACAGTATATGTAGGGCGAAACTGTTGTGGATTTTTACCAAATAAAAGTAATCCACCAAGACTAATTTTACCATCTTTTAACATCCCAAGATTAGAAAGAAGCGAAGCGGTAGATTGTCCCAATTCTTCGATTGATTTCTTTGTTTTTGCCATTATAAAATCCTGAAAAAGCTCCTCATCAATATCATTAATAGTTGTGCCGTTCACTATGGTTTCATCAGCAAAAAGATTACCACTACTCTGAAGCAATCGGGCAATTTCTTCTTTAGCAATTACTTTACGTCTATCCGAACCGTTTTTTACCCAAATTATTCCGTTATTGTCCATATGTGGTTTACTTGTTCCCTCCGAAATGTGGGCTACAATAACATTCTGTTCCTCTACCTTTACGGTTTCTGTATAGATATAAATCGGTGCCTTGACATTGTTAGATGCAGAGTTTGCTAAAAGCTCATTGGTTTCTTGAAGTTCTTCGAAAGAAAGTCCGTTGATTTGTCCCGTTTTATCATCAACGCCAATAATTATCATACCCCCTTTTGTATTTGAAAAAGCGACCATTTCAGCACCAACGGAATTGGCGTTATTTACACGTACTTTAAATTGAACCTTACTCGATTCGCCCATATGGATTAAATCCAATAATTCTAATGCGTCCATAATTCGTAAATTCTTTTTCTGTTATTAAATGCTTCCTGACCACCCTCCATAATATTTACTATTTCGCTTCTTATTGATTGGTTATCAATACTGCCAAAATTTGCTTTTATACTATCTGTGTCATATTTACACGAAATCACTTGCTCACAATCGCCAAGAACTGGAATATTCGGGTTGTGGGTAGCAAAAATGAACTGTGATGAATTTTTCAATTCTTTCAATACTTTTATGACATCATTATAAATAGTTTGATTGTCCAAATCGTCCTCGGGTTGGTCAATGATAATTAAATCACTATCCTTTAATGTCAATAAAAATATAATCAGGGCAGATGCTCTCTGTCCCAAAGAATGTTCATTCAAAGGTCTTCCTCGATAAATAATGTCAAATTTATCGGGTATTCTGTAAGTCAAAAACGCTTCAATATTCCTATTAAAATACTCTCTAAATGTATTCAATTGAACATCAGAAAGATTGTCGGATAACTTAGAGTTGGATTGGTGTAAATCTTCAAAGACAGCAACCAAATCATTATAGCTGTCTATAATTATCTGAATATTGTTTTCCCTTAAATTACTTCCTCTCAGGTTCTCTTTCAGATAAGATTTAAAATCTGTTTTATTTCCTTTAAAAGCAACATCTATTCTTATAGAACTTTGGTCTTCGTTTACTTTTTTAATTTCTTCCTGAACAATTTCAAATTCGTTGTGCCACAATTTTTGCAAAGCAATCAAAGATTGTTTCAATTGATTTTCCAATTCTCTTTTCTTATCGGATAGCTTATTTAATTCCGATAGTTGAGCTTTTGTCAAATCAAGCTCTTTGGTATATTTTACATAGTCGTCAGCTTGTATATTGGGCAGGTTTATTTGCCTTTTAATTTGTGAAAATTCCTCTTTTAGGGCTTCATATTTCACATTGAAGTCTTGATGCTTTTTTTTAAGTACAATATTTTCTACATCCAATTTTGATAAAAGGGATTTGGCTTCAACAAACAGATTCTCAAAAACAGTAAAATGCTGTTTTATTAAATCTATATCTGTGGTGTTTTCTTTTGAAACATATATTTTGAAACTATGGAAGCTATCCTCAAATTCACTTACAAATTCACTCAAACCATCAATGACTTTTTGTTCAAATTTTTCAAGTCGTTTGATAAAATTACTGTCTTGGTCAAAAGAGATTTGCTTTTCAAGTTTTTTATCAATTTCATTATCTTTAAAAACCTGAATTTTGAGGTTCAATTCGGCTTGTTTGGCTTCAATATCTGTTTTTCTCGCAACTTTTGTATCTATTTTTTTGAGTTCGCCTATTAACCTCAATACATCTTGATTTCTTTCTTCAATTTCGCGTTTTTTGTTTAATAAGCGGTCGCCAATTAATTTACTAATGAGGTATTCTGTCGAGAGGGAATCGCCTATTTGCGAAAGGTCTTTTTGCCCAAAATATATAGGCTTCTTTACGATGGCATTTGGTTTTAATCCAATTTGTAATTCTCCATCTTTGTAAATATTTGTTCTATCTCCAAGAATTTTTTCAGCAATATATTCCTTGCCTTGGTCGTCAACCAAAACAGATGTTATTTTTCCACCACTTCCCAATAAAGCATTTACCAAATTGGTTTTATACTCAAAATCAACATTTTGATTTTTTTGCAAATCAATATCCAAAGCATATCTAATAGCTTCAAGAACAGAAGATTTTCCGCTTCCTCTAATACCAATTAAATTATTCATTGAATGATTTAATTCAATTGTAGAGCCGTCTAATTTCCCACCTTTAAAACTGATAGATTTTAAATAGCCATTGCTTGGATTGACAATTTGCTGTTCTTGTCTGAATTGCTTGTCTAATAATGCGTATTTGATTGCTTCAAAATTAAATGCTCCTATTTTCAGATACGTTTTTTGAGTAACTTCGTTTATACAATTCTCTATTCCAATGCTTTCTATGCTTTTTGCATCAGACCCTTCCACAAAAGCGGGTAGTTGGTTATTTAGCCAAAGATTAAGATTTGTGATTACATCTCTTGTTCTTACCTTTTGAAATCCGAGAACTGCTTTTCGGAATAATGGATTGTCGCCTAATTCCTGAATACGCCCTCCGTCCAACTCATTGTAAAAGCCACTTTTTTGCTCAATATGAGCCATTATGATGAAATAGTCTTTTTCAAAGGCGTTCAATTTCTTTATTGTCTCAATCAAATTGTCGTTTGAGCGACCGTTTTCGTTTTCAAAATTGTGTTTACCCGCAAAAGTTTGAGTGATAAACTGATTAATATAGTCTGTGCCATTTTCAAGCCACTCTATTGGATTGAAAACAACAAGGCAATGAATTCCATTTGCCCCATCATTTACAGAAAGCTCAACTCCTGGCAAAAGGTAAATTTCTTTTTTCCTTGCAGTTTTTTCAAGTCTTTTATATTCGTCAAAATTAAATTTGTTGTGATTGGTTATTGTAGCAATTTTAATACCTTCTTCACTTAACCTATTTACATAGTTAGATGTATAATAATCACTTTCGCCACTATAAGTGAACTCTTTGTCTGCATTTGTGTGCAAATGAAAGTCAGCCCTTAACCAAGTGCTACCGTTTTTAAAAATTTCAAACTGTTTATCCATTTTGCAAATCGTCTTTAGTGGAAACTAATAATTCTCTTATGTCAATGTCTAAGACTTGAGAGATTTCAGTCAAAACTTGAATACTTGGCTGTGCGTTATTATTACAGTAATTTGTAACTACAACATAACTTTTTCCGATTTTTTCGGCAAGCCAAGTCTGGGTTCTCCCTTGTTCTTTTAAAACTTCTTTTATTCGATTCATTGATTCAAAGTTCTTTTATTATGACACAACGATACAAAGGTACAGTTAATTATGATACGGCAATATATTTTTATGTTGAAAAACAATATATTAAAATATATTGCTTATGAAACCCTTAAGAAACCTTACCATATAATGGTTTTAGAGCTATGCTACAAAAAACTGTTCCAAACTTTTAAACCTATGTGATACTTTTTGCATATCCTTACCGACTTTCTCGTTGAGATTTTTTGTATAAATCTGTATTGTGGCAATATTCTTATGTCCTAACATCTTAGTCAAACTCTCTAACGGAACACCCTCACCCAAAAACAAGGTAGCAAATGTATGACGTGCCAAATGAAAGGTTACTTTTTTCTCATTAAGGCAGTCTATTTGTTGGGAAATTACTTTTAGTCTATCATTACAGGAACTGTTGGACGGAACAGGAAAAACCTTTCCATCCTTTGGCAATCCTGCATACTTTTCGATAATCATTAAACTTATACACATTATCATAATTACTATTGTTGTAAACCACCATTAGTTATCTCACCAAGTTATTATTTTGTTTGGGTGTTCGATGAACCTTGCTCTTGCTGCGGTTTCTCCTCACGAAGTGCACCGAATATCAAAGCAAATAAAATCATTAATGAGGTAAACGGTAGATAACCATAGTAATGCGTAGGCACTCCATTCATGTCTGTAAAGTAAGAAGAACTTCCTCTCACGAAGTGCATTGAATACCAAAACAAATATAAGCGTTAATGAGATAAACGAAGTTCATCGAATACCAATAAACAATAATAAAGTAAATGAGATAAACGAAGTTCATCGAATACC
>NZ_JBMVQX010000066.1:0-4582 GCF_050522745.1 Myroides sp. C15-4
TACGCATGTACTAAAGTTTCTGGTTCAGCATGAGCAGCAAGCGCTTCCTCCACAATTCTTTTAACCTCAAAATCAGCATAACCCACATTGTCAACATCACATAGCTCTAACTTCTCTGGTAGGCGAAGTTCAATCTCATCGTAGAATTTAATATACACTTCATCCTCTGGGTTTTCCTCGCACAAATCTTTCTCTACGCGAACGCGGTACGTTCCCGTTTCAGTAACCGTCAATCGGTTGGTATTAAACACTGCTGGATCCATCATCTCACCATCTTTAAACCAAGTATATTCCATGTCTTCAGTAGAACCTGCTGCAGAGATATTTGCTTTAATCTCAAACGAATTGGTACCTGGACATAAATATTGATCTGGTCCTAAATCAACCTCACATAAGAATTTACAATCCGTTGTTCCTGCACCCACTTCTTCTACATTTCGTTGTGCTAGTTTAATAAAGCCTTCACCACCATTATAATTGGTAATTAAAACGGCATAAATCTGACCGCGTACCGCATTATTAATGGTTAATGATTCAACTGGATCACTATCATAACTACAATCCACAATATTACCCGCAGGATAAGCCGATTGATCTGTCGTGTTATTTGGACAGTCTACTCCTGGAGGACACGGTCCTAATACCGATTCAGCACAAGCTTGATCTAAAGTATCAAAAGGTCCGAAAGCTACGAAATCAACATCCAATCCCGTTCCTACTTCATCGCCATTGGCATCAAATGCGGTATTTTGAATGATGTCAAAAACAAGATCTCCATCTTGATCTATCTTCAAGAAATACCATACCGGGTAAGGAGCAGATGATAAACAAGCAATCTGGAGTCCTTGTCCTAACGGATACTGTTCAGAAGTATTCTCTCTGTTGTTATTTGGAAAGATAATTCCTTCTGGTCCAGCACAAAACGGCTCTGCATCTAAAATACTCGTGCTACTCGTTTTTACATTGATCTTTTTCCACATACTCACGTTATCTGGTCCACAGACATTGCGCACATAGAAATAGTAGGTCGTATTCACCGTTAATCCGGTAGCAGAATAATTAGGCTCTTCCACAATTTCGATTGAATCTGGGGCTGGCTCTGCCCCATCTATTGTTGAAAAGGCAATTTCCCAACGCGTCATTCCCTCTTGAGAATCCCATCCGTAATTGATGCGATCTGAACCAATACAAGCAGACAATCCGGTAACTGCAGGGCAAGTTTCTACTTTTAATTTCACATTGTCTACGGCAGCAGCGGGATCATCACCCGAACTACCATCATTTCTCCATTGAAAAACCAGACGAAGAGTTTGTCCTGCAAATGAAGTTAAATCTAGTGATTCTAAAACCGTCGTAAAATCTTCTTGTAAATTGTATCCTTCTCCAACCTCAATACGTTCTGTATCTTCGAGAATTCGTTCACCAGCTAGTGGTAAATACGTCGTAGGAACAAGCCAAACACTTAAATAATCGAATTTTGTTGTTGTTCCTTCACCAACAGCTCTCCAATCAAAGCTTAAGCTTCCTTCAATTGTACCTGCAGGTATAGCGATATCGCGATACGCATGAGCTACGGTAGTTGTACTGTTATTATAACTATTGGTTACCCCGTTGTCTTTTGTAACGTATAGTGATTGAGTTCCTCCATTATTCACGGCTGTCCCAACCACCCATTTATTGTCTGAGTTGCTAACAAGACTCCAATTGTTATCTCCCTCAAAGTCATCTTCATAAGTTAGTTCACCTGGAATTTGTCCTGTTATAATTAACACAGACTTCCAGAAGCTTTTATCTGTATCACTACATATGGTTCTTACCCATGCATAGTAAGTAGTATTTGATTCTAACCCATCAATAGTATAAGGATTATCTGTTGTAGTCACTGAACCTGTCACAGTATCTCCAGGTTCAGTATTGGTCGTTGAATAATACACTTCATAATTATCTTGTCCTTGAACGGCTGGCCAAGAAATCACAGCGGATGATTCTGTCACACGATCTACCTGTACATTGGTAGGTGCAGGACAAGTAATAGCAGAAACCTCTAAGTTATCAATAGCTGCTGGGGGATTGTTTCCTCCGCTACCATCCTGTTTCCATTCAAATACCAAACGCATGGTTTCACCTGCATAGGTTGTTACATTTTGTATCAACTGTTCTCTAATGAAATTGGGATTTGCATTAAACTCTGTTCTTCCCAGTTGGATTCTGTCTTCCGCAGCTGTTATTTGCGTACCAGGGCTTGGTGTAAAAGTAGCTGGTACGACCCAAACTCTAAAATAATCCCAAGTTCCACCTTCTCCAATACATCTCCAATCAAAATTCACTGCTACCTCCACTGTTTCAGCTGGAATGATAATATCACGGTAAGCATGCGCTGTTGTTAAGGCGTCAAAATTATAGGTATTAGTTGCCCCATTGTCTTGACTAATATAAAGAGAACTTGTACCACCATTGTGTACAGCAGTACCTACAACCCACTTATTCACTGAATTACTAGCTGCATTCCAAGCGTAAGTTCCTTCAAAATCTTCGATATAAGGAAGTGTTGCAGGAATTTGTTTAGTTTCGAAAGACACTTGTTTCCAAGCGCTTTTCTCTGTCTCATCACACACTGTTCTTACCCAAACCGTATAAGAAGTACTCGCTGTTAGTCCCTCAATCGTATATGGATTTTCTGATGTTACAGTCCCTGTTGCTGTATCTTCTGGATATTGATTTGTTGTTGCGTGATATACTTCATAGGTGTCTTGTCCTTCAACAGCTGTCCAAGATATCGCTGCACTTGATACCGTTATGGCATCTACTTCTACGTCTTGTACAGCACTACAAGTAAGCTCTACAACTTCAACATTATCAATTGCTGCTGGAGGTTGAGTTCCACCGCTAACATCCTGGCGCCATTCAAATACCAAGCGCATGTTTTCTCCACTAAAAGCAGCTACATTTTGTTCAAAACTCGCTCGAACAAAATCAGGGTTTAGGTTAAAATCGCTTCCTAACTGAAAGCGATCTGTAGCTTCAGTAATTTGTTCATCGATTATTGGATTAAAAGAAGTTGGAACTAGCCAAATTCTAAAATAATCATATTTCGTTGTTTCGCCTTCACCTACACAACGCCAATCAAAACTAACCAATATATCCCCTACATCTTCTGGTATAGCAAGGTCGCGATAGGCATGAGTCACCATTCTCCCATTCACATTATATGAATTATTAACACCTTCATCTTCACTAATATACAGTGATTTTGTTCCTCCATTATGGATAGCAGTTCCAATAAACCATTTATTGTTGGAGCCTGTACCTAGGGTCCAATTTGCGTTTCCTTCGAAATTATCTGTAAAAGGAAGTGTAGCAGCTATTTGTTCTGTTGTAAAAGCCATTTCATCTGAGAACATCGAAACGTCTTCTGCTCCACAGGTTGCGCGAACATATAGTTTATAGGCTGTACTAGCTGTTAATCCATCAATAACTAAAGGCATTGTGCTAATGTCCGTAATGGTTCCTGCTAGTGCTAATCCAGTTGCTCCTGATCCTGCTTCTCCTTGCGTTCTCACTTCATAAGCAATCCCTGCTGTGGTTTCGCTTTCTGATATGGTAAAGCTTACACTTGTAGTTGTACTACTATCTAGGGTAGCACGTATCGGGAGACAGGTCATCTCCGCTCCAAACGTAATTTTCAAATTGGGTCTGGTTGTCAATGCAGTTAAAGCACTTGTTGGTAGTGATCGATCACTTTCAACTGTAAAATGCATATTGGTCGCGGTTGACGCTTTTATTTCCAATCCATCAAAACCATCACTATTACCCCCTCCTTCAAAATTGGTTTCTACTAGAACCAATAAGTTTTTTGTTCCATCCGTATAAGGAAAAGAACGGTTAAAATTAAGGGTATTATAACCCACGGTAGTTGGTGTAAATAGATCATCAAAAACTAAAGTTGCTCCTTCGGTAAAAGTCTCCCAAAGTCCTCCAATAAGCGCTGTTGACTCAACTTCCTTGAGATAGATTTTAACAGGTCTTGCTCCTTTAATCACACCGATATCCCAAGCTAGTTTATTGATAAAACCAGTTTGATCGATCTCTTCTGAGGTATAGAGTGCGGCTGATCGCGAATAGCCAAAATGACTACTCAGCGGTTGCCTATCTGCCTCTGTACCAATGCCAATTTCAACCTCTTGTCCATAAGTAATACAAATACTTAGTAAGAAGAAGAATAGCACTGTCATTCTTTTCATACGTATTAAGTTTTAAGTTAGTTAGGATCAAATATAAAATTTTTTTATCCAAAGATTAACAAAACAAGGGCTTTGACCTTTACTCAACCTGCATAGAACAAGAACTTTGATTAGTATTCATCTAGCACTATAAAAAAAAAGTGCCGTTATTCATTATTTATTAAGTTAAATAAACCTCATTAATAAAAATTAAACCAAAATAATTTACAATCTGTTTTTTTTCACAAATTCACATGATTCTGAAAATTTATTGTTAAATCTTCATTTCTAACCCTTAAAAACAAAAAATCCTCACCCCATAACAGGGCAAGGACTTTTCAAACTATACTAAACTTAATACT
>NZ_JBMVQX010000067.1:0-4568 GCF_050522745.1 Myroides sp. C15-4
TTCTTGGTTATCAAAACTATAAAGCGTTGAAATAACACCACCTGTAGCAACTGATAGCTGACCTTGGTTGACAAAAGCTTCTTTGGAAGACCCTGTTGAAGGCTGGGCTAAAACAGTCCCACTAGCGCCTAAAAGGCTCAAAAGAAGTATACCGTTCCTATCTATTTTTTTCATACTACTTCGCTTTAAATTATGGAATAGCCGGATTAAACAACATCGGATTACTTATCCCTGGACAAGTATTCACCTGAATTGTGCTTGTATTGGATACACTTTCACAATTTCCTCTACTCACTTTTAATCGAACTTTTAATCCGTGAATCGCTTGGGTTGCGTGTTCAATTTTAATCGTAACATTTGTTACTGTTATAACTTGGTTGAATGTTGTATTAGTCAACGCTCTCCATGTCGGATCTGTAGGAGTTGCGTATTCCCAAGTGTAATTACTTCCATTTGCTACCATTGAAATAAGTGGAGAATCAAAGTTTTCACATACCGAAATAGGACTGATAGTCGTGCTAATTGTCGGTGAATCAACCAGGGTTACTACAAAAGGTACTTTTGCTCCATAACACCCTCCTTTACCTTCGGCTACATAGTAGTGGTGTGTTCCTACTGTTGTTGGGTTTGGCGCAGCTGTAAGCAACTGACCTTGAGCATCAAAATAAAATAAGCTAAAATTATTCGCTACTCCCGTTGACGATCGGATTGGATTGATTGTAATGGGTTCATTCAAACAGAAACTTACATCACTTACTGTTGGAACAGTGGTAATAACCTCTTTACTTATTGCTAATTGAGCATAACATCCTGCTTCCATTCCAGGTACAACTGCATAATATAATTTTGGAGATCCGTCTTGATGTAAGCTAAAGTTTCCTGTAACGACTCCTGTTGTACTCGTATACGATTCGGGTTCTACGTTAAAAAACTTTGTCCCTACTGGATAAGCTTGCACCACTTCTGCTCGATCCAACGAAGTGGATGAAGAAGCGGAACACACTTCCTTGAAGTGTAGTACTCCTTGTTCTACTGGCGGTGAACAACTAGCTAAAAATGAACTACTTGGATTTAGTATCATTTTAAACCCTTCCAAATTGGGTTGTGCACATAAATCAGTACTATACTCACGAACAAAAGGAGCGTTTATATCTACTTTGGACGCTTTCCCTTTCCCACTGATGTTACCATTCAATTCCATCTGGAGTCCACAAGAATTTGTAGCCAAGAGCATGCAGTTTTCCGAAGCTTTTAAACGATAATTCAATTGTCCCAATAATCTGCTTTGCGTACTATCCAAAGGCAATTCTCCTACAGTCCAAACAATCGTTCCACCAGCCGTAACACTTGGATCATTACTACCTCCTTGTGGAGGAACCCACGTTACAGTTCCCCTTACATCGTAACCTGTTTGAGGCTCTGCCGCAACATAGTGTAAATGAAAAGGTACGGGAATTTCTATTTTTGTACCTGTTAATGCATCGGATCCTTTATTGTATAAATCCAATTGAAAAGCTAATTCTTGCCCAGGTTGAATCGGCCCATTGTGTGTGGGTAAAACCCCATTGTAATTCACAGGTCTATTGTGTCCAATCACCTCTGGTTCATAAGCGTCTACAGCAAATACCATATTGTAGATAATATAGGTATCTTGGCTCGTTCCATAACGGAATCTCGTAGACGTTTGCTCCTTTCCGATCAAGCTATTATTGCTATTAACCAAATCAAAACGCGCTAAATCCATTCCTGTATTATTGGTCAATTCAGGATTTCTCGGATTTCCTCCTGTATTAATGGTAGAATTGAAAAAGTTCGCGTTTCTATCGTCATTTTGAGCAACTGTTGTACTTCCATTGGTACGATTAATTCTTCTCCATTCAGTATTAGATGCATTGCGAATATCAAAGTAATCACCTTTAATATCGACATCACCCTCACCAGCCATCAAGCCTAACGTTACACGTGCATTAGCTGTCTGTGCCGCTCTAAAGCCGGAAATAGGCAATTCATAATTGACTGTGGTGCTACCTGCTACATAAGCATGTCCATCAAATACGGAAATCGAACGCCTTGTGGTTCCTGGCGCCTCGTATACAACGATCATTCCCCAACCACCATAAAATCCTGTACTTCCACCATTATCTGCATTCAACGCCATATCGGCAACAAAGTACTCTCCTGCTCCTTTGGATTGAACATAAGCCGTCACATCCGCATAAGCGGAATACATATTGCCGTCCTGATTATTTGGATAGTAAATATCACTAGCAGCCGCCTCAATTTCTTGATACGTATCTCCTGTCTGCTTCAATTTCACTTTGCGTTTGTGCAATGGAGGATTAAGACTTGGATCTACTTCAGTCATCGTCGACGTATCAAAATAAATAACTGCTGCATTGGAATAACCCGCTGTACTACCATTGGTATTGGTATCTCGTTTAAATTTTGTAATATAAATCGTAGATTCACCTACTTTCAATTCAAACGGTGTCGCCAAAGTTATAATACCAGTAGTTGAATCATATGTACTTGGTAGCGTCTCATACCCACCATCAAATATAAAGTTTTTTCGATATTGAACAGGATTTATGGCGCTATTAGTGAGCGTAAAATCATACGTTGTTGGAAATAATAATGCCCCATTAGATAAGGTGTATCTTGGATACTTATTTTGACCAGTTCCTTCACTCGAAACCCCTGTGAACCTATATCCTCCAGTTGAAAAAGAACCTCCTTTTTGAATAGTTTTACCATATTGTTTCACTTCTTCCATTCGCTTAATAGGAATGGTCATTGGACTCTCATTTTGGTGTGCTCGTCCAGACCAATACAATCCCGCATAGACGATCTTCTGACAGGCCAAATTTCCATTAGGCAAAACTAAAGTAGCAGAAGAGGAGTTTACTGTATTTAAATCGTCATCAACATCGACATATTTCATTTTTTCATTTCCGTTCCCTGTAGATTCACTGTAACTACTCAACGTTAGATTTGTATTTCCAATCATGGTAAAATCTCCTTGCACATTGAATTCCATACGTTTAGCAAAGGGTTTCTTTACCTGAGCAAACCCAGAAAGTGCAGAACTCATTACCCATACAAAAGCAAGCCAAATGAACAGTTGTTTTTTACTATAAAGACTATTTCTCATACTACTTTGCTTAATTAGGTTTTTCCATAGTGGAATACACAATTTCTACCTCATTTTCCATACGCTCTAACTGTCTGATTAGCGCTGCAAAACGCTGTCTGACCAACTCATCGTCCATCACTTGAGTGGAACGCAGATAGATGTATTGTAAGTGCTGCATACGCTGCATACAATGAGCAGGTAAGGTGATAACATCTTGACCGTTCCATTTCAAATCGACAACTGCAATTGTTTCTACTTCTTGGGTTGTATCTCGAAGTGCTCTAAAGTTGACAAAATGTTCATTGTAATCTCCTGCTAAAAAAGCGCTAAACGCACTCGCTTGTTCCACAGGTAATTCACTTATTTTCGTTTGATAGGCTACAACACGCTGAGCTTGTGCTTTGAAACCAAAGCACAAAAACAACGCGAATAGACTGAATATATAGATCTGTTTCATAATTAGTCTTCGTTCACTGTAAATACGATATTCATAAAGTTTATCCCTTCTCCATTTGCACTAGCACTCACAGTATAGGTCAATACTCCCGTTTCAGTTATACTTTCAACAGTAAATATATCGCTGGCAAATGTCACGTGATATCCCAAATCTGTCGCTTGTAATACAGGTAATACCGCTGCACCTGGACTTGATTTCACAGTAGTACCATATTGGTTTTGATATATGGTATAAAGTTCAATCGTTCCTCTACGCATCGCATTATCAAAGCTTACTCCTGTTTGAGTTGCCTGACTCGCTGCCGTTGGTACAGCAATCGAAGGCATATAGAAAAACTTAGGCATCGCTGCTTTTAACGCTTTTACTTCATTGGTTACCGCATCCACAGCAACTAAATGTTGGTTGATTTGGTTATTGGAAACCGCTTGAGTTTTATCTTTATTTAATCCCGAAAGCATTAATTTCTTACCAGATAGTGCCAATTCTGTATCGCGTACTAACGGCCCACCTAATTGAATTTGAGTATCATTCGCATTGTTTGGATTTTGCTGTAATCCATTGTTAAATGCAACACCTAACACATAGGGATTAGCGTGCTCTCCTGTTCCAGTCATGATAATTGGACTTCTATCTGCTCTTGTTGTAACTCCTCCAACACCATCTGCTCCTTTATCTCCTTTGTCTCCTTTAGGACCTTCTACTCCTTGAGCACCATCTTCTCCTTTATCTCCTTTGTCTCCTTTGTCTCCTTTAGGACCTTCTACTCCTTGAGCACCATCTTCTCCTTTATCTCCTTTGTCTCCTTTAGGACCTTCTGCTCCTTGAGCACCATCTTCTCCTTTATCTCCTTTGTCTCCTTTAGGACCTTCTACTCCTTGAGCACCATCTTCTCCTTTATCTCCTTTGTCTCCTTTAGGACCTTCTGCTCCTTGAGCACCATCTTCTCCTTTATCTCCTTTGTCTCCTTTAGGACCTTCT
>NZ_JBMVQX010000068.1:0-4552 GCF_050522745.1 Myroides sp. C15-4
ATTACGATGAACATGACGCTCGTCAAGATATTGACTGGTCTGCCTTGAATACGGTAAACGTGAGCTTTACCTTAGAAAGCGATTATTTAGTTGTGACGGATTCGGAGCAAAACAAAGTATCGTTAGCAGTAGAAGAGATTGCGAAGAACAACAAATTTGTTACGAATTTAGTAGAAAATCAAGAGTTCATTAACAAGTTGGGTGATAGTTCAGAATTTAAAACTATTATCAAAAATAATTCTGCAGAAACGGTATTAACGCTAACGGATGAAAAAGTAAATGAGGATAAAGTAAAAGCAGGATTCACTTTTAATAATGGAAAGGAATTAGCTTCAATTCAATTCTCAGAGACTTTAACAGCAATGGAAAAAGGAACGAATCAAACTACAGGGATGATTGAGTACTATTTTATTGATGAAACAGGCTTACGCGATGATGTAGTAATGGAAATCACACAAGATGTCATTACAGATTTTGAGAAAATTATCAATGATTCAACAGTAAACAACCTTTTAAAAAGGTTTATTACAACTGCGACAGGTGATGTTTCTGTAGTTCGCGATACAGTAGGCGATATTATTATTAAGGCAAAAGAGCAGGTATTCAATCTCACAGATGAAATCAGAGCGAAAGAAACCAATACTACATTGACCTCTTCAGGAGCAGGTGTTTATGTGTACAAAAATGAAGAGGCTATCAAAACCAATGGAGAAGGAATCACCATTAATGTGGTAGCTGATGTACAAAACAACTTCCAAGAGATTATTGACAATAGCAAGGTAAAAAATATCTTAAATAAGTTGATAACAGATAAGTTAGATGCAAGTGTCACGTATGAAAATAATACGTTTTATGTCAATTACAAAGATGGAAGAAAAGAAGAAATTGTAATAAAGGAACTAATACAATCAAATGGAGAAACCCTTTCAACGGATGGAGTTATTGGAGTTACAGTAGGAAATGTTTTAGGAACAGAAGCTCAACAAGCTGTTGTAAAGCCGTTTAAATTGACTTTGAATGCAGAAAGCGTTACAACCAACCATATCAAAAATGGAACTTTATTGTTGGAAGATTTTGCAAAAGGAGTTGCAAATACGGTATTAGCCACTAATGCTGTAGGAGAACCTTATTGGATGAATCAAACAGATATGACGGTTGCAGTTAATGTAGGTAATGGACTTTCCAAGTCAGTTGACCAACTTCAATTGGGTGGTTTGCTTACGCAACCTACAGCTATAACGGTATCGGCCACTAACCATTTAGCGATTAAAAATGTGACTAAAGGTACGGGAACAATAGTGGATCAAATTGTCGTTATGGATTCGAATGGAGTATTAAAACAAGTCAATGCTGCGATGCCACGCTATTTTTATATGCCTGCGGCTACTATTCCTTCTCATGATGATTTAACAGGGCTTGCATTAACAGGAACAAGGGAAGTAAATCTGTATGAAGTTTATAAAAATCAATATGGATTTACAAATACAGCTACGCAAGTGCGCAGTAATCCAACTTCTACTTTACCTGTATATGCAGCAAGTGAACTTGATTACTTTATTACATATTATGATAATACAGTATTTACAAATGTTACTTTAAGTAGTTCAGGGGTTTTACAATACCAAGTAAGAAGTAATTCAGAGATTACAGCTAACACGTATATGAATATTGTGTTTAAGGTAAAAGAATAAAAGATGAAAAGAAGTAATAGAATGAATAAAAATAGTGTATGGCTACAGCTTATGTTATTTGCCATCGGATTTTTATACAGTGGAATTCAAGTATATGGACAGCGAATAGAGCGATTTCCCTATGAGGTGTCTTTGACTAATGGAAAGCCTCGTGAGATAGTAACTCATGCAACACAATTCACTCCTATTTTTAATGCAAAAGGGGTAACCTTAACCAATGGTAAAACCCAATTTAGTGGTATTGCTATTGATCACTTGCAATTTAAATCTAATAATGGACTGACGATTGAATTTGAATATTTAATGTATGGAGGGCAACAGTTTGAAGGTAAATATGGCGATGGAATCAGTTTCTTTTTGTACGACGGAAGTAAAACTTTTAGTATAGGTGCCAATGGTGCGAGTATGGGGTATGCCTATAATAGATCTACCGTTAGTGGGAATGTTAGACCAGGATTGGATGGGGCTTACTTAGGAATTGGTATAGATAACTATGGGAATTTTAAGAATAGAATGTGGACGACCACAGGAGATCGTATGAATGGTATAGTATCAACGAGTCCGATTAACCCTACTTATCCTATGAGTCACATTACAATTAGAGGAGCCATGCACAATGAGGGATTAGCAGGTTATGGAAATAGAGGATTGCGTTATTCTGGTTATCCTGTATTATTTACAACCTCCACCATTGGCGGACAAAGTGTGAAAATTAACAGTGAAGGAAGATATGAATTAGTTAATTCAACAGCAAATACTAGTTTTTATGTTCGACCAGCAGGAGAATCAACACAAGTAGGCGATGCGAACTACCGAAAAGTGATTGTTAAGCTGGTTCCTGGGCAGTATGGCAATATGATCGTTACGGTGCAAATTCAACATGGAAATACAGTATCCACTATTGTAGATCAGTATACCTATCCTCAATATCTGATGTATTATGAAAATGTCAATAGTACCGGTGCTAATTCAGCAAATGAAACGCAAAATATGGGACCAGAACAACTCGTTTTATTGGGAAGTATGGTACCCGAGACCTTTAAAATTGGATTTGCAGCTTCAACAGGAGCTGCCTCTCAAGTACAAGTTATTAGAAATATAAAAGTGAGTTTGCCTTTTTTTCCTCAAACTAAAGAGTTTCTCTTAGAAGGATGTAGTACAACAAGAGCATTTACATTCAATCCTTTTGAAAATAATGTATTCTATAAAGGAAAAATAGGACAAAATACCACGCCAGTTGGCGGTAATGATGCTAGTTTTATTGACTTTTCAACGTTTCGATTTGAAGATCAGGAAGGAAATGCAATTAGTACAGCTACTCGTTACGAGCAGGCAGGTGTTGGAGTATGGGAGTTCAATACAGTCACAGGATATGTTACCTTAAAACCTGAACCTGGTTATCTTGGCAAAGCAACTATTTACTATTCGGTTAAAGGTGTAGGAACAGATGGAGGTCCATTTGATCAAGAAATTTACCGTTCAGGAGTGACAAAGATTGAAATAAATATTCAAAAATGTAACCCTAAAAAAGCGAGAATTAATCCCTTTCTAAGTAGGTAGATTTTTTTTTAAAATGAGGGTTAATGCAATTTTTTTTAGCTGGTTTCATCCTTTAAAAATAAAAGTATGATAAAGAAAACAATATATATAGTAGTAGTAAGTTGTAGTACACTAAGCTATAGCCAAGAGCCAATTCCAGTTGTTAATTCAGGTGAACTATCTGTTTCCTCTTTGGGCTTGTTATCCATAGAAGGCAACTTTGAAAATGAGCAATCTGGGGAGGTGACCAATGATGGTACGGTGATTTATTATGATGATTTTGCCAATGATGGCGCTTATGGAACAACGATCAACAACAAAACTTCGATGACGATCTTTACGATCGGAGGTGTAGCTTCCAAAGCTAAGCAAATAACAGGAAATCAAATGGCTTCGTTTTACGATGTTATTTTTGATAGTTCGGTGCCTGTGATGGCCTTTGATTTAAAAAATAATATCGATGCTGCTGGTGTGGTAGATTTCCAAAACGGTATTGTGGTGGTTGATTCTACATTCAATCCAGTTACACAGGTCTCTCACGGCATGTTTACCTTCCAAAAGGGAGCAAAAG
This sequence comes from Myroides sp. C15-4, assembly GCF_050522745.1. NCBI lineage: Bacteria > Pseudomonadati > Bacteroidota > Flavobacteriia > Flavobacteriales > Flavobacteriaceae > Myroides > Myroides sp. C15-4. Next base: position 3,802 of record NZ_JBMVQX010000068.1, read on the forward strand.
CTCAGTCGATGAACAATAGCTCCCATATTCAAGGTGCTGTGGAAAAGATAGGAAATGAATCGTTTGTCTATCCAGTTGGAGATCAAGGAAAATACCGCTATGCGCGTATTTCTGCTCCCAAAAATACTAAAGATGTTTTTATGGGACAATATAGCTATGGTGATGATGCCTTTTTTGCCTCACATGTGAATAAAGCAGGAGTGATTAAAAGCATTAATGACAAAGAGTATTGGGTGATTGACAAAGGAAATAACCAAGAAAGTGATGTATTGTTGACTTTGAGTTGGGATGAATCCACAACCTCACCAGCGGTCTTAAGTACTCCTGAAGAAGATTTGCACATTGTTCGCTGGGATGCCAAACAACAACTTTGGGTAGATGAAGGGGGAGTAGTGGATATGTCAACCAAAGAGGTGACAACTATTGGTACGGTCAAAGGCTATGGAATTTTTACCCTAGCCACTGTAAAAAAGGATTGGATTTTAGATGGTGATATCGTAATCTACAACTTAGTAACGCCTGATGGCGATGGTAAAAACGATTATTTTATTATTGATAACATCAAGAATTATCCCAACAATAAGGTAGAAATCTTCAACCGTTGGGGATCGCGCGTGTATGAAACCCGTGGTTATGATCCACAAGGGGACGGAAGCAGTAATGTTTTCCGTGGTTATTCTGAAGGAAAAGCAACCATTGATAAGGGAAGTAAACTTCCAAGTGGTACGTACTATTACGTCATTACTTATGA
>NZ_JBMVQX010000069.1:0-4125 GCF_050522745.1 Myroides sp. C15-4
GAAGTTCAGTTTACGCTTTACCTTAGTTTAGTTCGCGCAAAGCACAACGAGCAAATAACAAATAATAAACAAAAAAAAACTTCTTATCACAGAAGTTCTTCTTTTTATTGAAAAAATCCTACTCACTACTCACTACTCACTACTCACCATTCACTACTCACCACTCACTACTCACCATTCACCACTCACCACTCACCACTCACCACTCACCACTCACCACTCACTATTTCGTTATTTCATTCCAAATCACGTCATCTGGAGTAGGAGCTACAATCGTCAAGATTTCTTTTGTTACGGGATGAGTAAAGGTCAAGGCACGGGCATGCAGGTGAATACCGCCATCGGGATTACTTCGATCAGCGCCGTATTTAAGGTCACCTTTGATGGGACAACCTACGGCGGCTAACTGACAGCGAATTTGGTGATGGCGACCCGTATGCAGATCCACTTCAACTGCTGAATAGGTTTTGAGTTGATGAAACAGTCGATACGTTAATTTGGCTTTTTTGCTGTTGGGTACTTCTTTGTTATGTGCTTTAGAGGTATTGTTTTTTGGGTTTCGCACCAAGAAATGTTCCAGTGTATCTTCCACTTTAGGTGGAGCATCTTTGACAACCGCCCAATAGGTTTTTTTTGTTTCTCTATTCTTGAACGACTCATTTAAACGCGTGAGTGCTTTGGATGTTTTGGCAAATACGACAAGTCCAGAAGTCGGGCGATCCAAGCGATGAACCACACCTAAATAAGCGTCTCCAGGTTTGTTGTGCTTTTGCTTTAAATAGATCTTGATGCATTCGCTTAGCGGCATATCTCCCGTTTGATCGCCTTGTACGAGGTCGCCTACGCGTTTGTTTACCACAATAATGTGGTTGTCTTCGTGTAGGATTTGTAAATTATCGGGAGTAGTAACAACTTTCATACGGTGAATTTTAAAACAAAAATATCCTTTTAAACCCAGATTAAGCGATAGACATATAAACAAAAGTAATTATACAAAATAGGTCTGAATTAGCAATAAAAGCATACTATAGTATGGTTCTAGAGCTAATGAAAGCGCTATGAAGTAGAAATATTTTGCAGTATTTGGCTAATGCTTAATCTGGGTTAAATCTAAAAGGATATTTTTGTGTGTATTTTTTGTGAAAAATAAAACTTAGTACTGTTCATTTTCATTTGGAAAATCAACTGATTTTACGTCATCTACATATTGAGCGACAGCGTCTTTCATTTGATCAAAGATGTTCAAATAACGACGTAAGAATTTAGGGTTGAATTCATGGGTTAATCCAATCATATCGTGGATCACCAATACTTGTCCATCCACACCGTTTCCTGCGCCAATTCCAATTACGGGAATCGAGATACTCTCCGCTACTTTTTTCGCTAAACTCGCTGGAATTTTCTCTAACACTACAGCAAAACATCCAATTTCCTCTAACATTTTAGCGTCACGCATCAATTGTTTGGCTTCTTCGTCTTCTTTTGCTCTTACGGTATATGTTCCAAATTTGTAGATGGATTGAGGCGTTAAACCCAAATGTCCCATTACGGGAATTCCCGCATCTAAAATGCGTTTGATTCCTTCTTTAATTTCAACACCACCTTCCATTTTCACACCATGTGCACCACTTTCTTTCATAATGCGAATCGCAGAACGCAAGGCTTCTTTTGGATCCGATTGGTAAGAACCGAAAGGTAAATCCACCACAATAAGCGCTCGATCTGCACCTCGTACTACCGATTGTGCATGGTATATCATTTGATCTAGTGTAATAGGTAAGGTCGTTTCATGTCCAGCCATAACGTTACTAGCGGAATCTCCAACTAACATAACATCAATTCCACCAGCTTCTAAAACTTTGGCCATTGAGTAATCATAACAAGTAAGCATTGATATTTTTTCTCCGTTGGCTTTCATATCAATCAGCGACTTTGTTGTCACTTTTTTATAATCTTTCTTTGCTACTGACATTTGTTGTTTATTTTGTAATTCCTTGTAAAAGTAGAGTAAAAAGACTTGAAATAAAAAAATTAGCAGTAATAAATCAATTCTATTCGCAATAACTCATTATTGTAGAACTCAAAACTGTAGAGAACATCGTCTACCGCAATGTAATAGGTATGCGTCAGAGGCTCAATAAGGGTGATCAATCCTTTGGCTAGTTTTAAAAATACCTGTTCTGTGGTATACTGTTCCATCAATTGATTGTCGATGATAAACCCATTTTTATTAATCATGTCCATTTTGCGCACTTTATAGGTATGCTCTAGGTCATGCGTAATGAATTCAGCTGAGTTAAAAAAGGAATTCCCTTCATAATCCCCCAAGGCACAATCTTCTAAATTAGCCGACTCATCAAGGGGATACCCAATATAGGTGTGAATCCAATCGATATCAAAACCATCTTTAGGTTCAATTTTTTCATTTAGTGCAAAGCCAAATTGACGTTTTTTGATCAATTTATTCACTTTGGATGTATCGTCTTCTTTCGGTTTGGATTTCAAGGCTTCTAGTTGCAATTTCAACAGCTCCACTTTTTCCATTTCATCCTGTTTGGTTGCGAAGTCAATATAGAGTTGAATGGCTTTTTGCGTTGCTGTGTCTTCGCTATTCCACCCCAATTCGAGGATGCGTTCTGCGTATTTGCGTTGTTCACTAACCTCCGTTGTCGCTTTGTAGGCTTGGATTAACTCATTCATTACGGGGCGTTCGCCTAAAAATTGTGCGGAAATATACCCATAGCCTTCGAGGTAGGGAATGGGAACCCAAGCATTTTTGTCGTAGGGATAAAATTCAATAGGCACCGCAGTTCCGATTAAAACTGTACCCAACACACTAGCTGTACTGCTGGGATATTCGCGCACTTTTAGACCTGCAGCGGTAGTAAAAAGGTGAGGAGACCCATAAAAGTCGTCCATTTCAATGATGGGTGCAGGCGCTTCGGGTGCATCTTCTGTATAGTACTCCTTTAGATTTTGGGTATCGACAATATAAAGCGGACTTTCATAATCGCGATCAACTTGTACCAAACGCTTGTTGATCTTTTCATAGTAAGAGAGATGGGCGTTGGAAATAAAAATTCCCGCTTTTTGGGTGGCCGCTTTGTCCTTGTAAGCCTCGGTGGGCTTGGTGGTGTAAAGCGTAGGGGATTGTGCTGCTGCTTGTACGGTAAAGCAGATAAGCAAGGCTTGAACGAGTGTTTTCATACGGTAGTTCTGTTATTCAATATCGTTTAATTGAGGATGTAAAATTGATAAAAAAAACAAAGCTCAACGCAGAAAAATACACAAGGGGGATGAATTTCACTAGTTCTGGGGAGAAGGATTGCGCTTGTGGTTTAACTGTTAATGATTTACAGTTGCATGTCCTTTTCAATAGCCTAGATTGTATGAGAATATTGTTTCGGTTGTGTTTTTATTGCTAATTATGGTCTATCTTAGATTAAAGTAAGTAATAGCGGATAAGGTGTTTTGTGCATGTGATTAAAAAAATAATAGAAAAACCAGAGATTTCTTTGGAAGAATTAATGACTTGTTTTGAGCGAATTAAATTAAAAGGCGATGTAGTTGTTTTAAATTTGATGGGGAAAGAGATGAAGATGCCTATACCGTTTTTGTGTCTTTTCCAAAGAAAAACAGAGAAATGATTCGCATAGACGGGAGTGATTTAAAAAAGACGATAGTAAAAGTGTTAGTTGCCTATATTGGATGATTGTAATTTGGGGTTAGCCACCGTATTAAAAAGGGATGTGTTGGGAATTTATCTACTTATATTCTATAATCGTTTGAATTTGAGTATGGTAGTAGGAAAGGAAAAAAAGTGACCAATAGAATAGCAACAAAGAAAAGTGTATGAGAAAACTAGTATTGATTCTATTTATTTTACTAAAAAGTAATATGGTACTCGCTCAAGATTGGAGTATTGATCTTAGTTATGAAGTTAGAGATACGATATTTACGTATTATCTTGATTCAGACCCAACACTGCTATTTTACAAAGATGTAAATCGAACAAGCGCTACAAGAGAGTTTACTAAAATCAGAATTGCGAAAGAAAGAGCGAAAGAGATTTTTACTGTCATTCAACACATAAAAAATGAAATAGAGGAAGTGAATGATGAGGCA
>NZ_JBMVQX010000070.1:0-4050 GCF_050522745.1 Myroides sp. C15-4
GCAATGTTGAAGATTAGTAATTCTATTCAACATTTGTGCTAAAAGTCGGCTCCATCGCCAATTTGCCAAACGTTAGCTGCAAGGCTACACAACACCGCTAATAGACAAACATCCCTTGAAATAATAGGGAGCTGACCCGATTAAGGTGTCAGCCCCTACTAAAAAAATTCTACTCAACACCTAACTGTAATTTTGCAGAACTAAGATGAATTTCATCTTGTGTTTCTAAAGCAAAATATCCATAAGCTAAAGGTGCGGCAGCAGCTCGCTCAACTGCTTGTTCAAACAGTTTATCCCATACTTCTCCACCTTGTTTTTCGTATGCCGAAATTAAATTTTTCAGACTTTCTACACCAAAAACAGTGACGTGACCTGAAAAATCTTGTGCTATATCGCTGACTTGTGCTGTTGACCAATCAATAATTCCACACAATTCTCCATTGATATGAGTAAGGGTGTGACCTGCATACAAATCACCGTGAATGAATTTTGTAAAATTCGGCCATAAGGCATCATTATCCACCCATTTTTGGTATCGATTTTCTAATTCGGTACTTATACCTAATTCAGATTTCACCAAAAGCAATCTTTCTGAAATCTCATTTCTGGCTTGTTCTGCCGTCAACACTTTTAATCCGTTACTAAGAACCTCTTGCGTTGGAATGGAATGAAGTTCAACCAAAACCTTCGCCAACGATGGAATGTAAAGTTCGCTGTCTTTAGCCATATTCCAAGTTACTTCATAGGTCTCAGTATCATAAGTTAGTGCAGGCTTTCCATCAAGCAAAGGATAGGCTACAAGTTCTTCATTAGCTATACGCCAGTCAGGAACTTGTACCGAAAGGTATTTCGACACCAATTGAAGAATACGTTTCTCATTCGCAATCTGTTCGCCTAAGTCTGTTCTTCTTGGGATACGCAACAACCACTTTGTCCCATCCTTATCTGTAGCGAAACCAACCTTAAAGTCAATTCCCATATCGTTAAAACTCATTTCATCCGAAAGAAATAAACCATTTCTTTCCGCTAATTTTTGAAAATCTCTATTTTTCATTTTTTAAACTTTTTTGATTTTACCTAATAGCATTAAGTTGCGAGTGCTAAACGAAAGAATACCCACAACGATTGCCAAACAACCGCTTATGATAAACGTACTATTTACACCAATAACTTCTGCAATTAGACCTGTGAATAATAAACCGATTACACTTGGCAAAACTGCCAAACTGTAATAAAGTGAAAATACACGTCCTAATTTTTCAGGACTTACCTCTGTTTGTACAATTGCTGTAAAACAGCCATTGAAAACGGACAGACTGATACCGCCAATGGCTGTTACCATCACAAATCCTACAAACCAACTTGCAGGTAATACACCACTCAAAATAAATGTAAGTCCCAATAATACATACATAACATTGACTGCGACTACTTTTGAGCCTTTTAATTTGAAAATACTCAGGATGACACCGCCAATAAGCATACCTCCGCCCCAAACCACTTCTACAATTCCCATCTCCCATTTTCCTCCTGCATAATGCCCTGTTGTAAGCAACGGAAACATAATAGCAGCTGGCATTATAACAAAGGTTATCGCCATTGCATAAAGAAAAAGATAACGCAAACCTTTGTTTTTGGAAACAGTCTGAAACCCTTCAGAAAATTCTGTAGCAATAGAATGTGCAGACGATTTTGACTTCGCAACCACATTGGGAATTTTCACCATCACGAGTGAAAGAATAGCCAGCAATGCTCCAATCAAATCCAAGTACAATACTTTTGAAATGGGAAGATACGCAATGGCTAATGTGCCAATGGCAGGACCACCAATACTGCAAACCGAATGTAACACCTGATTAATTCCTGCTACCTTTATCAATTCATTTTGGGGTACAATCAGCGGAGCTATTGCCTGTAGTGCTGGAGCGTGAAAAGCATTACCAACAGAGCGTAAACCCAATAAAATGTAAATCCATATCAGATTAACATTTTCATTTTGTAGAATGACGAGTAACACAAGGGCACAGACAGCTATAAAAGCATCCGAAAAAATCATTACATATTTACGATTGAGACGGTCAACATATACCCCTGCAATTAAACCTACCAATGCCTGGGGCAACATTGCTGCTATTCCAGCGTAGGCTAAAACTTCGGCTGAATTGTACTCCAGACTAAGCCATATAACAATAGCGAACTGAACTGCATAACTTGTAAGCATTGAAGCAAACTGTCCAGCCCATATAAACATATAGGTCTTAAACCATTTACGGTTTTCCATAAAAACTTGATTAAATGATACAACAAAATAATTGTAGTATAATACTAAATAGTACTATACCATAAAAGTGGGTTTGAAGAGAATAACCCTATTATTTAATCCAAGGCTTGCTGAAATACATAAAATGTGAATTATTTGAATACAAAGATACTAAAAATTCCTTCACATAATAACTAAGCTTTCGTCTTGCCCGGAGGGCACGAGATGAAAGCCCGTTGAACGGAACCGTAGGAAGCTAATAAAGTATTATGGAGTTTTCGAAGTGCAGCTTTAAGATATACGAGCAGTAATTTTACGATTACTGCTTTTTTTTATGTTTGTTTTTACTTTTTTACACTGTTTTTCGATGCAAAAAAGCACAAGTTCCCTTACCCGTAAAAGTTAATTCACAGGCGCAAGTTTATTTTCGATAAGATAGGCTTTCGGTGGTCCTCTTTGCCCAAAAACATGCAAGGTAATCAGATTACCGACTTTACAGCAATAGCATTTTTTATGTTGCGTTTTGGGTTCAATTATTGGGCGTACAACATTTAACTCTTTTTGTAATTGCTGGAGCTTTCCGCGTTTCCAACTGCTGCTTAGAATTCCGTAATGTCTGATTCGCACAAAGCGTTTGGGTAAAATATGTAAGCTAAATCGTCTTGCAAATTCTTCGTTTTTTAAGGTGAGTTGCTTGGTTTTACTGCCGTCTTTATAATCTTTATAATTAATAGTAACCTCGTGATCGGTTACGTTCTTTATCCGATGATTGCTTATCGCAACCTTGTGCGTATATCTGCCTAAATATTCAATCACTTGCTTTGGCCCACCAAAAGGTCGTTTGGCATAAACCACCCAATTCTTTTCAAACAAACCTTGTAAGAGTTGAGTATCCGCTAATTTTTCCTTGCGCAACAACGCTACATATTTGGCCCGAAAAACCTTACTCAAAGCTTTTACTGCAAACAAATATTTATCGGTTTTTATCTTGCGTTTCCAATTGCCATTTCTATCAATTCCACCGCCAGGAACAATGCAATGTAAATGCGGATGCAAACTCAAATTTTGTCCCCAAGTATGCAAAATGGCGATCATTCCCAATTGCAATCCTTCTGTTTTTCCAAATTGAGACATTGTAGCCCAAGTTGCTTCAAATAATATGCGATACATGATTTGCGGATGAGAAATCGCTAAACCATTGAGCGTATCGGGCAACGTAAATACCAAATGATAATACGAACAAGGCAACAAATCTTGCTCGCGAGCTTGTATCCATTCTTCACGTTTGTGCCCTTGACATTTGGGACAATGCCTGTTTCTACAACTGTTGTAACTGATGCTAATATTTCCACAAGCATCACAAGCATCTACATGTCCGCCCAAAGCTGCTGTTCTACATAAAGTCAATGCCCGTAAGGTTTTCTCTTGATGAACCGTAAAGTTTTGGTTGGACAAATCGACCTTTCTAAGCACATCGGCTACCTCCCACTGCGGCTGCATAAGGCAAAAACGGTATCTAATGGGCTGTGTACTTTTTGTTGTTCCAATTGGCAAACGTGCAGGTATTCCATTGTGGTTTCTACTCGTTCGTGTCCCATCAGTTTCTGAACCTGAAGAATATTCACGCCATCTTCCAACAAGTGTGTAGCGTAGCTGTGACGCAAGGTATGCGTGTGAACGTCTTTTAAAATTCCAGCTTTTCTACAAACCGACTGAATCGCCCATTGAACGCCACGTTGACTATAACGCGAATCAAATCCTTTGGCATCTTTGGTGTTGCCAGTAAATAA
>NZ_JBMVQX010000071.1:0-3385 GCF_050522745.1 Myroides sp. C15-4
ACAAGGTTGGTAACAAAAGTCGTATTGTTGGCAATCTCTGCCACATCCAAACGCACGCTATGGTTCGCTGAATCGGTAACAACCAACTGATCATTCTCTAAGGTAAAGCTCACGTTGGTCGTATTTAACGTAGACCAATCAATATTGTGTTCTGCTCCTTGTGCATCATAGTACACAAATGCATTGGTTGTTGGGTTGTAGTTTACATTTCCATATTTTCCTTTTAGTTCATTGATAATGTTTTCAATGAATTCGTTGTTGTTGGTAATGTGTTGGATAAACTCTATATTATCCCCCAACTGAGTGATAAATTCGCTATTTTCAACTAAATGCGTTACAAACGTCTTATTATTTGCAATATCGGACACTGCTAAATAAACGCTGTGATTTTCAGTATCTGTAATTACTAAAGATTCTTCTCCATTTTTAGTTGGGTTTCCTTCAATAGTAAAAGTATTATTTTTGCGATCTATGAATGTATCACCAGAAAGTAAAGGTGTCCAAGCATTTGATTTCCAATAATAAAAACCTGCTACTAGATTTGTATTACCTGTATGGTAGACCAATAAACTCTCGACTCTTTCTCCTTCTATAGGGGAAAATTCACTTTTATCTTTTAGCTCTACTCTAGGTAGTAAAACCCCTTTTTTCAGGGCAACAATCTCCAATTGTGCAGAACTGGCTGCTTTTTTAGTACCAATACCAATTTGAGCCATTGCTGAACTACTTAAAATAAGTGTCACTAATGGAATTAATCTTCTTATCATATCCAATTTTTTTTGTTATACAACTCATAAAATATTGTTATACAAATTTACAACCATTATATAAAATTTAATAATAAGTATTAATTATTACAAATAACACCAACAAAAAGAATATAACATAGATATAACTCATAAAATTTACTATAATTTCACAAATAAATCACAATCTAAATTAACACTATTATTCGCATATAATCATCTTTACGGAAACCATCCCTACTCTCGTCGAATTAATCAAAAAACACGTTTAATTTTAACTTCAAATAATCTCAAAACGAGTAGACAAAAAAAACAAAATAGAATTAAACATTTCACATTCACTTTTTTTCTCTTTCAAGGGAGTTGTTACATAAAATTCAAAAAAAAACGTCAGCTAGATATAAAAATAAAAGATTCTCAACCAATAGTCCCTTGTATTAGAAAATGCAAAATCAACTCGTATGCACGCATACAATAAAAAAGGAATTGCCATAAAAAAAGAGGTTGCTTAAACAACCTCTTTAGATGAAAATCACTAGCTCCTATTTACTGTTATAGTAAAGAATTATAAAAAAGCAGGATCATTTCCTTTATAAATTCAGAATAATAAATTCACTTCGTCTATTTACTTGATGCTCTTCCTCTGAACAAGGAATACCCTTGCTACACTTGTTTAGCAACTGACTTTCTCCATAGCCTTTTCCAGTTAAGCGATCGGCTGCAATACCCTTGCTAATCATCCATTGCATGGTCGCTTTTGCACGACGGTCAGACAACTGCCTATTATAACGATCATTACCTCGGCTATCAGTATGAGAGCGAATATCAACAACCAAGCTCGGGTGTTGTTTCATCACTTCTACCACTTTCATTAGCTCTATTTGCGCATCGGGTCTTATCGTTGACTTATCAAAATCAAAATAAATTGGCGATAATTTTAATTTGTCGAACAAATCATCTCCTTGTCCAATACGCGTTCCATCAGATTCTAATGTAATATACAAACGCTCTTTGACCTCGCGATTTGTATGGATACGCATCTCTTTGGTCAAATATCCTTTTTTACTAGCGCGAACGAGATACTCACGACCACAAGCGAGCTGATCAAAACTAAAATACCCCTGACTATCGGATTGTATTTCTGCTACTTTCTTATTCATTGCATCGTAAAAACCAATGACCACTTGATCTAAGTATTCCCCTCCTTCTTGGTTGGAAATCAAACCATCGACAAGTTGTGTACAAGCTTGTTCTATAAAGAGGTAAAGATCATCTCCTCCATGTCCCCCAGGTTTATTTGAGGTAATAAATCCCTTCTTCGTAGCCGAATCGATATATAGACCAAAGTCGTCAAAAGCACTGTTGATATCAGGACCTAAATTCACAGGAACTCCCAATTGCCCATCGCGTTGAATTTTAACTTTAAATACGTCCAATCCCCCAAAACCCGGATGTCCATCGCTAGAAAAGTATAACGTATAATCGGAAGAAATAAAGGGAAAAGTTTCACGACCTGCTGTATTAACCTTATCACCTAGATGTTCAACTGGCCCAAAATGACCATCCTCAAAACGACTTACACGAAATAAATCGGATTGCCCTAAACTTCCTTGGCGATCGGAAACAAAATACATCCACTTTTCATCTGGTGTCAAAGCAGGATGAGCGGTATTGTAATCCTCTAAATTGAAAGCTAAGGATTCAGCCACCCCCCAACTTCCATCAGGTTGCTGATGGGATACATAGATTTTAAGTACTGAAGATTCTTCTTTATTATACTGCGCGCGTTTGCCTCCGCGTATGGAACCATTATTACTGGTAAAATACATTGTCTTTCCATCTTTGGTAAAAATAGCAGTTCCCATATTGAGTTCTTTAGAGGCAATTTCTTTGGCAAAAAGAACAGGTTCTCCGAAACCACCATCCACACCAATTGTAGTTGTGTAGAGTTTAGTATAAGCTTGATTCGTCCAATTGTGAATTTTGTTTTTCATTTGATCATTCACGCGAGAAGAAGTAAAAATCAACTGATTACCTAGCAATGTTGCTCCGTAATCTGAATATTCACTATTACACGATAAATTCGACAAAGTAAAACGAGAGGAAGGCAATGTTTTTTCAACTAATTCGCTATTCGTTATAAAAAGTTGTGCCCGCGAATCATTCGCTGCTAGAGCAGCAAACTCTTCCAAGATTGCATCTGCTTTTTGGGGTTGATCCACTGCTTTGAGCGTTTGTGCATAGCGATAATAGTACTCCTTATTTAAAGTTGTTAAATCCTTGTCTTCATAACTTCCTTCTATCAGCTGTTCGTACCATTTATTTGCTTCGACGAACTTAGCATTAAAGTAATATGAATCACCTAATTTACTCAGAATAGAAGTATTGATATACCCTTGTTCAGCCATATTTTCATACATTTGAATGGCATCCACATACGCATAGGTATCAAAATTTCGGTCTGCTTTTTTTTCTTTTCTCGACTGTCCAAAACTAAGCAGACTTGTCAGCAAAAAACAAACCAATAGGCTAAGGTATTTCGTTTTTCTAACCATATAGTTGTGTTTTTAGAAAAATCGAGGAGCGACTTTTCTTCTGTTGTTACTAAATAATTCAAATTTCATAAAGATCTCATGGGA
>NZ_JBMVQX010000072.1:0-3346 GCF_050522745.1 Myroides sp. C15-4
TACGGACTTCGATTTCTTTTAAAAACAGAGAATTTACCTTACGATCATCTTCATTTACCATCGATTCCTAAAGAAAAGAAACTTCCTGTAATTCTGAGTCGAGAAGAGATTTGGAAGATGCTTCAACATGCCGATTTACTCAAACATCGCATTTTAATTGGATTGATTTACGGCTGTGGTTTGCGTTGTATGGAAGTTAGAAATATCGAATTGAAACACCTAGATTTTGATAGAAAACTACTGCATATCGTTCAAAGTAAAGGCAAAAAAGATCGTTATGTTCCTTTATCGGATCATCTCATTCGAGGGATTAAAAAATATATTTCGGTTGAACATCCTACCACATTTTTATTTACAGGCAACACCAAAGATGCCAAAGGTTTTGATTCGCGATACAGCCAACGTGGGGTTCAATGGGCGATTCAATCGGTTTGTAAAAAAGCTGGAATTTTAAAAGACGTGCATACGCACACGTTGCGCCACAGCTACGCTACGCATTTGTTAGAAGATGGGGTGAATATTCTTCAGGTTCAGAAACTGATGGGTCATGAGCGTGTGGAAACCACGATGGAATACTTGCATGTTTGTCAGCTCGAAAATCAAAAAGTACACAGCCCACTAGATACCGTTTTTGCTTTATGCAGCCGCAGTGGGAAGTAGCCGATGTGCTGAGAAAAGTCGATTTGTCCAACCAAAACTTTACCGTTCATCAAGAAAAAACGTTAAGAGCATTGACTTTGTGCCGAACTGCTGCTTTGGGCGGACATGTAGATGCTTGTGATGCTTGTGGCAACATTAGTATTAGTTACAACAGTTGTCGCAATAGGCATTGCCCGAAATGTCAAGGTCATAAACGTGAAGAATGGATTCAGGCACGTGAGCAGGATTTGTTGCCTTGTTCGTACTATCATTTGGTTTTTACCCTTCCAGATTCGCTTAATGGATTAGCGATTGCACATCCAAAAATCGTTTATAAAATCTTGTTTGATTCTGTTTGGTCGACATTAAATCAATTCGGAAAAACGGAAGGTTTGCAACTAGGAATGATTGCGATTTTACATACCTGGGGACAAAATTTAAGTTTACATCCACATTTACACTGCATTATTCCTGGTGGTGGAATTGATGCCAACGGTAAATGGAAACGCAAGATAAAAACCGATAAATACTTATTTGCAGTAAAAGCGTTAAGCAAGGTTTTTCGAGCAAAATTTGTTGCCTTGTTACGTAAAGAAAAGCTTGCCGATGCTCATGTTTTGCAAAGTTTATTTGATAAAAATTGGGTGGTTTATGCCAAACGCCCATTTGGAGGTCCCAAACAAGTAATCGAATATTTAGGAAGATACACCCATAAAGTTGCCATCAGCAATCATCGGATTAAAAATGTAACAAATCAAGAAGTTACCATCAACTATAAAGATTATAAAGGCGGAAGTAAAACCAAGCAACTCACCTTAAAAAACGAAGAGTTCACAAGGCGATTTAGCTTACATATTCTGCCTAAACGCTTTGTGCGCATACGCCATTACGGTATTTTAAGCAGCAGTTGGAAACGCGGAAAACTCCAACAATTGCAAAAAGATTTAAAAGTTGTACGCCCAATAATTGAGCCCAAAACCCAACATAAAAAATGCTATTGTTGTAAAGTCGGCAATCTGATCACCTTGCATGTTTTTGGGCAAAGAGGACCACCGAAAGCCTACCTTATCGGAAGTAAACTTGCGCCTGTGAATTAACTTTTATGGGTAAGGGAACTTGTGTTTGGTTGTTTCGAAAAACAATGTAAAAAAATAGAAACAAACACAAAAAAAGCAGTAATCGTAAAATTACTGCTTGTATATCTTAAAACTGCACTTCGAAAACTCCATAATACGTATTAAGCTCCCTACGGTTCCGTTCAACGGGCTTTCATCTCGTGCCCTCCGGGCAAGACGAAAGCTTAGTTATTGTGTGCAGTTTTATTTTTTAGAATTATTCCATTGCATAACATATTCCTTCTCTAAAGTTGGTTGGTCTATTGATTCCGATAAGATTATGAAGTCTTTGGATTTATAAAAGCTTACACTTTTCTCATTTTTTTGGTAAACGTTTAATTTTAATTCCGTTCGCAAATTTTTAGCATAATTTAAAAGTAAAGTTCCAATTCCTTTTCCTTGTTGTTCTATATCTACAAAAATTGATGCAATATAATTTTCACTTAATGCAATAAATCCTAAAATATTATTAGTTTCCTCTGCTACATAAACTTCTGAATTTGGAAGATATTTTTTAATCATTAAAGACTTGTTATTTATCCAATAATCTTTTGGTATAAAATCGTGAGCTATTATAGATGTGTTTAGCCAAATGTCAGCTAAAAATAGAACATCTTTATCTTCCATTTTTCTAATTATTGTCATTATTTTTCTAGTGTTTAGTTCTTAGTTTTTTTGTTAGTATGTTAAAAAAGAAGTATCGCTCAATCTTTTTATAATTCTTTTTCCGTGTGTTGTTTGGCTTAAAAAAGAAACACCTCCACTAATTCCATATAAGTCAATTTTGTTGAGATTTTTCACGTCTAATTCAAGCCACATAACATTAAATACACTTAATGTATCTCCGTGAGAAACAATTATAATATTTTCTTCATCATTATTTATTATTTCTTTGTAGAAAGGCAGAAGTCTTTGCCAAACATCAAATCTAGATTCAGCGTCACTGAAACATTTGTCATAAATTGTCAGCTCTTCATTTTCAATGTTCTCTTTCAGCCATTTAACCGATTTTCCTATTGCTTTTCCTAAACTTCTTTCTTTAAGCGACTCTGTGAAAATTGGATTTAGGTTGAATTGTTCTGCGATAATTTCAGCAGTTTGTTTTGTCCTTTTGAGTGTTGATGAATAGATAGAAAACTTTTTATTTTCTATTTCTTTATTAAGATTAAATGCAATGTTTTTAGCTTGTTGAATTCCTTTTTTACTCAATTCCCAATCAGTCCAAGAACCAATCATTCCGTTTGTATGATGAATAGATTCAGGATGTTGAATGGTAATTATGTTTTTAGTTCGGAACATTCTATATTATCGGTTTCTCGCAAAATTGCACACAACGGAAAAAGTATTGGCGAAGGACGGGCTACTTTGCTGACAATTTCAAAGGAAGACCGAACCTGAGCAAAATGCTTTTTCAGATTTCTAAATTACTAAAAAAAGAAATATGAAAAGCATTTTTGCGGATATTGTTAACTGAATTCTCAAAGACAATATTCACCCCGTCTTTTGCCAATACACTGTTGAACTAAACCTCCGGTAGCTTTCGCTGCGATGATTTAGTACCTTAGTATTTATTAACGTTTAAATAATTGATA
>NZ_JBMVQX010000073.1:0-3193 GCF_050522745.1 Myroides sp. C15-4
AAAAATTTATAGAAAGTACGATTCGAAAGAATTGTAAGCACATAAGCAAAATAAGGGCGTATGGGGAATGCCTAGGCTCTCAGAGGCGAAGAAGGACGTGATAAGCTGCGAAAAGCTACGGGGATTGGCACACACGAATTGATCCGTAGATATCCGAATGGGGCAACCCACTATGTTGAAGACATAGTATCCGATAGGAGGCGAACCTGCTGAACTGAAACATCTAAGTAGGCAGAGGAGAAGAAAACAAAAGTGATTCCGCTAGTAGTGGCGAGCGAACGCGGAATAGCCCAAACCAATGTTGTTACGGCAATATTGGGGTTGTAGGACCACGACATTTCTTGCGGATTGAATTAGAATTACTTGGAAAGGTAAACCGAAGAGGGTGATAGTCCCGTATAAGTAAGAGAAGATAAGGATAGTGGTATCCTGAGTAGGTCGGGGCACGTGAAACCCTGATTGAAACTGGCGGGACCATCCGCTAAGGCTAAATACTCCTGAGAGACCGATAGTGAACCAGTACCGTGAGGGAAAGGTGAAAAGAACCGTGAATAACGGAGTGAAATAGAACCTGAAACCATACGCCTACAAGCGGTCGGAGCCCCTTTGTGGGGTGACGGCGTGCCTTTTGCATAATGAGCCTACGAGTTACCGTTGCTGGCGAGGATAAGTGATTAAGTCATGGATCCGTAGCGAAAGCGAGTCTTAATAGGGCGCTTTAGTCAGTAGTGGTAGACGCGAAACCGTGTGATCTACCCATGGGCAGGTTGAAGTTTAGGTAACACTAAATGGAGGACCGAACCGTTTAACGCTGAAAAGTTTTCGGATGACCTGTGGGTAGGGGTGAAAGGCCAATCAAACTCGGAAATAGCTCGTACTCCCCGAAATGCATTTAGGTGCAGCGATGATCATAGTTACTTAGAGGTAGAGCTACTGATTGGATGCGGGGGCTTCACCGCCTACCAATTCCTGACAAACTCCGAATGCTAATTAATGATAATCATCAGTGAGGGCATGGGTGCTAAGGTCCATGTCCGAGAGGGAAAGAACCCAGACCATCAGCTAAGGTCCCCAAATGTATGCTAAGTTGAAAAAACGCGGTTTGATTGCCCAGACAGCTAGGATGTTGGCTTGGAAGCAGCCATTCATTTAAAGAGTGCGTAACAGCTCACTAGTCGAGCGATCGAGCATGGATAATAATCGGGCATAAGTATACTACCGAAGCTATGGATTTACGTTTTAAACGTGAGTGGTAGGGGAGCATTCTATCGACGTAGAAGCTGTACTGTGAGGTATGGTGGAGTTTATAGAAAAGAAAATGTAGGCATAAGTAACGATAAGGGGTGCGAGAAACACCCCCGCCGTAAGACTAAGGTTTCCTGAGCTATGCTAATCAGCTTAGGGTTAGTCGGGACCTAAGGCACACCCGAAGGGGGACGTCGATGGCCAACGGGTTAATATTCCCGTACTACTAATAATTGTGATGGAGTGACACAGTGATGAAAGCACCGCGAACTGACGGAATAGTTCGTTGAAGCACGTACCTATATTCCTTATAGTAAAATGCGTAGGGGATGGAGAAATGCGATAGTACTCAGCGTTTTCGAACAACGAGATAGTGTGCCTAAGGGCTGTCAAGAAAAGCTTCTAAACTTAGATTATTAGTACCCGTACCGTAAACCGACACAGGTAGTCGAGGAGAGTATCCTAAGGCGCTCGAGAGATTCATGGCTAAGGAACTAGGCAAAATAGACCTGTAACTTCGGGAGAAAGGTCGCCAGCGCAAGCTGGCCGCAGTGAAAAGGTCCAGGCGACTGTTTATCAAAAACACAGGGCTCTGCAAAATCGTAAGATGAGGTATAGGGCCTGACACCTGCCCGGTGCTGGAAGGTTAAGAGGAGATGTTATTCTTTCGGGAAGAAGCATTGAATTGAAGCCCCAGTAAACGGCGGCCGTAACTATAACGGTCCTAAGGTAGCGAAATTCCTTGTCGGGTAAGTTCCGACCTGCACGAATGGTGTAACGATCTGGACACTGTCTCAGCCATGAGCTCGGTGAAATTGTAGTATCGGTGAAGATGCCGATTACCCGCAGTGGGACGAAAAGACCCTGTGCACCTTTACTATAGCTTAGTATTGTTCTTGGATAAGTGATGTGTAGGATAGGTGGGAGACTTCGATCCTGCGTCGCCAGGCGTAGGTTAGTCATTGTTGAAATACCACCCTTTGCTTATTTGAGATCTAACTCTGCGTTGCAGAGGACATTGCTTGGTGGGTAGTTTGACTGGGGTGGTCGCCTCCAAAAGAGTAACGGAGGCTTCTAAAGGTTCCCTCAGCACGCTTGGTAACCGTGCGTAGAGTGCAATGGCATAAGGGAGCTTGACTGGGAGACTTACAAGTCGATCAGGTACGAAAGTAGAGCATAGTGATCCGGTGGTTCCGCATGGAAGGGCCATCGCTCAAAGGATAAAAGGTACGCCGGGGATAACAGGCTGATCTCCCCCAAGAGCTCATATCGACGGGGGGGTTTGGCACCTCGATGTCGGCTCGTCACATCCTGGGGCTGGAGAAGGTCCCAAGGGTTGGGCTGTTCGCCCATTAAAGTGGCACGCGAGCTGGGTTCAGAACGTCGTGAGACAGTTCGGTCTCTATCTACTGTGGGCGTTAGAAATTTGAGTGGATCTGATTCTAGTACGAGAGGACCGAATTGGACCAACCTCTAGTGCATCTGTTGTCTCGCCAGGGGCATCGCAGAGTAGCTACGTTGGGCAGGGATAAGCGCTGAAAGCATATAAGTGCGAAACCCACCACAAGATGAGATTTCTTTAAAGGGCCGTTGAAGATGACAACGTTGATAGGCTATAGATGTAAAGGCAGTAATGTCAAAGTCGAGTAGTACTAATAGCCCGTAAGCTTATGTGTATCTCCCTCTCTTAGTTGAGAGGGAGGGCAACTTTCTAAAGTTTAAGATTAAGTATTTGTTTAGTTATAATATACAATATTAGTTATAGGATCCTTATGGAATTTATAACAACCGCTTTAGGGTGGTTATTGCGGCGGGGCTCACCTCTTCCCATTTCGAACAGAGAAGTTAAGCCCGCTAGCGCAGATGGTACTGCCACATGGTGGGAGAGTATGTCGTCGCCCTTCTTTTGAAAGCCTGATTACGCAAGTAGTCAGGCTTTTTTTTTGGA
>NZ_JBMVQX010000074.1:0-2796 GCF_050522745.1 Myroides sp. C15-4
GTTCGTGTCAGTTATTCTGATGCGAATAAAAACAATAAAATTGACGTCGGTGAAATTGTAGAGGAAAACAACTACTACCCGTTTGGTTTAGCGCATAAAGGTTATAATGAGAAGAATAACACCATTGCCAAGAATTATAAGTATCAGTACAACGATTATGGAGAAAAAAGCGAGGAGCTTTTGCCGAAAATACCGCACGTAGTGCTGAGTTACAGGAAGAATTAGGACTAAATGTTACAGCCATGGACTTTCGAATGTATGACAATGCACTGGGAAGATTTTATGGTATTGATAAATTAGCTGAAGCTATACCTGGGATTACTCCCTTTCATTTTGGATACAATAATCCAATAATGATGAGTGATCCAAGTGGTCTATTGTTACAAGATTTTTTGCAAAGTTTGTGGAATAATAGTTCCAATTCGGGGTGGAATACTTGGAGCAATCAAGGCGGAGATTTCTTTAATGATTTCGGAAATATAGGAGTAAATAGTACAACAGAAAATAGTACTTTTTACGAAAGTTTGCCTAATATTACAATTTCGAGTAGTTTTAGCAACAGTCAACGTGGAGTATTAATTCAGGATCATGTGTATAAAAGTGCATCTGGCTATCAGTATTTTAGAGATGGGCTTAGAGAAACACAATTAGATAATTTACAATCAGGGTTAGATATTATTGGAATGGTACCGATAATAGGCGAACCATTTGATTTAATTAATGCAGGAATCTCTTATAGTAGAGGAAATTATGTAGAAGGATCTTTGAGTTTAGCAGCTACGATTCCATTGATTGGTGTGGGAGCTACAGTTTCGAAAGTAGGATATGGATCTTTTAGCTCATTCAAAAGGGCTTATGGTACAGCAGGAAAAGGAAATGCTTGGCATCATATAGTAGAACAACATTCGGATAATATAGCTAAATTTGGAGCTGAGAGTATTCATAATATAAATAATTTAATTAAGCTTCCTCATGGAAAAGGGTCTATACATGCAAAGGTAACAGGATACTATAATTCATTAATGCCAGGTTCAAGTATGAGAGTCAGAGATTATGTAAAAGGATTAAGTTATGAAAAGCAATACCAATATGGTATTGATGTATTAAAAAGATTTGGATGGAAACCATGATGACAAAAGAGAATATAAAAACAAAATTTTTAATAGAGACTATTGAGTGGGGGAAGGCAATAGCAGTTGGGGATAAAAAAAAGGCAAATAAGCTCCACAAAAAAATACAAGATTTGTATAATAAAGCCAAGGAGTTAAACCATACAAATGTATTTAGTGAATTGCTTAGCGAACCTGATGAAAGTGTAAGACTTTGGGCGGCAACTTTTACACTTAATCTTTTTCCAGATTTAGCAGAAAGAACATTAGAAGATTTATCGGAATTAACTTCTATTACAGGGTTATCAGCAGAAACGACTTTGGATTTATGGAGGCAAGGAATGTTAGATTTAGTATGAGATAATAGAGTTATTGAATCTAAGTGATCTCTTGCCCCAAAGTTTGTGGAATAATAGTTCCAATTCGGGGTGGAATACTTGGAGCAATCAAGGCGGAGATTTCTTTAATGATTTCGGAAATATAGGAGTAAATAGTACAACAGAAAATAGTACTTTTTACGAAAGTTTGCCTAATATTACAATTTCGAGTAGTTTTAGCAACAGTCAACGTGGAGTATTAATTCAGGATCATGTGTATAAAAGTGCATCTGGCTATCAGTATTTTAGAGATGGGCTTAGAGAAACACAATTAGATAATTTACAATCAGGGTTAGATATTATTGGAATGGTACCGATAATAGGCGAACCATTTGATTTAATTAATGCAGGAATCTCTTATAGTAGAGGAAATTATGTAGAAGGATCTTTGAGTTTAGCAGCTACGATTCCATTGATTGGTGTGGGAGCTACAACAGCTAAAATTGTCGCTAAGGAGGGAATTCAATATACCAAGTCAAACTTGAAGCTAGGACAAGAAATGCATAAAGCTTATAAGGTTGGGGCAAATGGGAGTAAAGAATTTAGGTTACCAAGTGGTAAACGTATCGATTTTCTCGATATTAATAATGCTACAATATATGAGTTAAAACCATTTAATCCAAGGGCAATGAAAGCTGGACAAAAGCAGCTTAATATTTATAAGTCAGAATTAGAAAGAATGCAACGTTTCAAAGGAGTTCAATGGAAAACAGTTTTAGATACATATTAATATTATGAATAGTAAGGAATTTAAAAAAACTTTTAGTAAAACAGCCCAAGATCACGGTTTTGAAGACGTTTTTGGAGCGTGGTTTAAAGTAAGTACTGAAAGTATTGTTGTACTTGAATTACAGAAATCAAATTTTGGAGATTATTACGAAATGAATATAAAGGTTTATATACAAGGAATTTTCGGTACTAGTTATTCTAAAAGTAAAGAGTTAGTTAGAGATACGGGAGATATTTTTATACGACAACCAGCAGAATATAAATCAGTATTTGATTTTGACGAGCTAATGGAAGATGAGAAACGGAAGGGGAAATTGGAACAATTATTTAGTGAATTTATAATACCATTCACCGGGAAAGCATTATCAAAATCAGGTATAAAAGAGTTAGCAGAGAAAGGGGAAATCACATTACTACCTGCAGTTAAAGATGAACTAATATGTTGAAAAAACAATAGATTGATGTTTTTTTTGCTGAATTAGTAACGTTTGAGGAATGGGATGTCGAAAGAAAGAGCGAAAGAGATTTTTACTGTCATTCAACACATAAAAAATGAAATAGAGGAAGTGAATGATGAGGCA
>NZ_JBMVQX010000075.1:0-2650 GCF_050522745.1 Myroides sp. C15-4
ACAGGATTAGTACCTGTTGACATCCCTTATACAGATACGTTTGAGACTGCTCAAGAATATGCTTTTAGAAACCATAGCGTAAATAAATGGCATATTGGTACAGCCGTAAATAACGGAGGGACTTCTGCTTTGTATATCAGTAACAATGATGGCGTAGCGAATGAGTATACCATAACAATTGAGCAAACGTCTCATGTGTACAAAGATTTTACTATTCCTGCAGATGCAGAAGAGCTTGAGGTGCAATTTGATTGGCATTCGTTAGGGGATAGTTATAGTGGCGATGGATTCACTGTATGGGCCGTTCCTATTACCTTTGAACCTCAAATAGGTACAGGGATTACTACAGCTGCAACTCGAGTTCGATTAGGTCGCACATTATATGAACAGAATCGCAACTTTGTGACCGAACGCCTTGTGATGGATGTTTCTGCTTTTGCAGGTCAAACGATGCGTTTAGTCTTTTCTTGGAAAAACAATAGTTATAGTGGAGAGAATCCACCAGCGGCGATTGACAACTTGAAATTGAATTATTCAACTTGTATTCAACCAACAAGTTCACAGGCAACAGCTGTTACTGCAGAGAGTATTGCTGTGAGTTGGAGCGCTGTAGAAGGAGTGACTGATTACGAATTGAAAATTACCACTACACCAACAGCTCCAGCCGAGACTGTGGCAGGGGTAACAGTTACAGGAACGACACATACCTTTGAAAACTTAGACAGTAATACAACGTATTATATTTGGGTACGCTCTATCTGTTCAACGACCAATAAGAGTTTATGGAAAGGGCCTTTACAAGTGACAACAGATTTAGTGCCTGTAGATTTACCGTATCGCGATGGTTTTGAAGGGGATCAACAATATGCAATTCGCAATGATATTTTGAACCAATGGTACATTGGAAATGCAGTGAATTATGGTGGTCAAAGAGCTCTTTATATCAGTGGTGACGAAGGGGTGAGTAATGTGTACTTAAATAATAACAAGAATCAAGTTTCTCATGTTTATAAAGATTTTATTATTCCAGCGAATGCTGCAGAATTAGGAATTAACTTTGATTGGCGTTGTCTAGGAGAAGGATCAGGTTCTTATCCTTACGATTATTTCAGTGTTTGGTTAGTACCTATAACATATACGCCTGCTGTAGGTGTACAAACAACAGCTACCAATAGTGGAGGTGTACAAATAGGACGTCCATTCTATAACCAGAATTCTCATTTCTTAAATGAACGTCTTATCATTGATGGTACTAGTTATCAAGGACAAACGATGCGTTTGCTTTTTGAATGGAAAAATAATACCTATAGTGAATATCAACCCCCTGCAGCAATTGATAATTTAGAGGTACACGTTATTACGTGTTCAGAACCAACTAACGTGCAAATTGATAGCGTTACATCAACGTCGGTAACTATTTCTTGGACTCCAGTAGAAGGACAGACAAACTATGAAGTGTATCATTCAGCAACTAACCCTGGATTATTAGGAGATACAGTAACTGGATCGGTAACCACGACAGAGAATCCTTATACTATTGAGGGGTTAGATGATAATACGGAGTATTTTATTTGGGTGAGAACGATTTGTAGTGCTACCAATAAGAGCTCTTGGGTTCGAGTGGTTGGATGGACAGGACAAATTCCAGGCGAACTAACCTATGAAGATAACTTTGAAGGAGATAACAATTGGAGCTTTATCAGTAATTCGATTAATAAATGGGTGGTTGGTAGAGCTGTTAGTAATGGTGGAGTAAACGCACTATATATTACAAAAGACAATGGACTAACCAATACATATAATGGAGATGTGACTACGGTGGCTCATGCGTACCGCGATCTTGCTGTACCAGCAGCGGCTATCGGAGGAAGTTTAACCTTTGATTGGCGTGCGCTTGGAGAAGGAAGCGTTCGCTATCCTTATGACTATATGAGAGTTTGGCTAGTACCTGCTAGTTTTAGACCTGTGATGGGACAACAAATAACAACAGGAGCTGATCGTCTTCAAATTGGTGGTTTGTATTTCCAACAAGAAGAGTTTACTACTGCTTTAGAATCAGTTGATTTAGCGCCATTTGCAGGACAAACGATGCGCTTGGTCTTTGAGTGGATTAATAACAGCTATTCTGAATATGATCCGCCTGCGGCAATAGACAATGTGATATTTAAAGTCGAAACTTGTCCTGCAGTTACTGGATTGTCTGCTTGTGGAGGTGCTGATCGCATCAATTACGGATGGGATTCTCAAGAGGGGATGACGCGTTGGGAAATTGCCTTTTCAACAACAGATGGTGCAGAACCAGACCCAGATTTAATTGAAATTGTGGAAGAGCCTAATTATTCTGCTAGAGGATTAACGGTGAATACGACCTACTATTTCTATGTGCGCAATGTCTGTGGACCAGATGACGTGAGTATGTGGAAAAAGATCAATGTAAGAACGAATAGCACGAGTATTTTAGATGCAGAGCCGTTTTGTGCTGGACCTGGAGGAATTATCTTTCCAAATAATCATAGAGGTAATACACCTGAAGAATTTCCTTTAGGAAATGGACAAATAGCTTGTTTAGGAGGTGCTCCTTACCCGGTATGGTATTTCTTGAAGATAGATCAAGATGGAGATCTTGTTTTTGACATCATTCAAAATACCG
>NZ_JBMVQX010000076.1:0-2602 GCF_050522745.1 Myroides sp. C15-4
TGGATATTCCGTTTCGATTTGTGCCAGTGATTTCGGAGTACTTGTGCCAGTGATTTCGGTCAAACTGTGCCAGTGATTCCGTTTTGATTTGTGCCAGTTTCCGTTTTGATTTGTGCCACTTAAAATAACTCTTCTCGTTATTTCGGTTCAAACTGTGCCACTTTGGAAAGTTAATTACACCTATCTTGTTGTTTTCTAAACGATAAGATATGGCTAATAAACTTGATCCAATGGACTTAAAACAAATTATTACCTTGCATATAGATGGCTATAGTAATCGAAAAATAGCTCATACGTTAGGTATTTCTCGTAACACAGTTAATACCTATATGCAACTTTTTGCTGCAAGTGAGTATTCATTTAAGCAGCTATTATCGTTTGAAACCCTGCAATTATCAGAACTTTTTTCTAGTTTTACTACTGTTGATACCCAGCGGCATAATGCGTTGATGTTGTACTTTGAAACAGTCAATAAAGCTCGCAATCATCCTGGTTTTACCTTTCTCTATCACTATAGTCAATATGCTGAAACAGCAGTAAATCCCTATAGCTATACTCAGTTTATGGAGCATTATAATCGCAAGTATAAACAAGTAAAAGGTTCCATGAAGTTAGAGCATGAACCAGGCAAAGAGATGTATATTGACTTTGCGGGTAAAAAGCTCTCCTATGTAGATAAACAAACAGGAGAAATAATACCTGTAGAAGTCTTTGTGGCTATTCTTCCCAACAGTCAATACACTTATGTTCAAGTATGTACTAGCCAAAAGAAAGAAGATTTAATCCAATGCTGCATCAATGCTTTACATTTTTATGGAGGTGTTCCTTTGGCTATTGTATCTGATAATTTAAAATCGGCTGTATCTCGTTCTAGTAAATATGAAGCACAAATCAATCGAAGTTTTAAAGACTTTGCTTCACATTACGGTTGTGTTGTAAATCCAACAAGAGCCTACTCTCCACAAGATAAAGCCTTGGTGGAGAACGCAGTTCATCTGGTGTATCAAAGAATCTCTTATCCCATTAGAGAAATGACCTTTTTTTCATTAGAAGAGTTAAACCAAGAAATACAAACAAGGCTAGCTCATTACAATCAACTTCTTTTTAAGCGTAAAGAAGCAAGTCGAACAGAACTTTTTCAATCTGTAGAACGGCCGTATCTAAAACCTTTGCCATCTACAAACTATCAAATCAAGGATTATAAAAGAGCGAAAGTACAGAAGATAGGTTATGTATATTTTTCACCTGATAAGAGCTATTACAGTGTCCCTTACCGCTACATAGGTCATCAAACTACCCTTCACTATACCCATACCACGGTTGAAGTTTATTACAATCATTTACGCATTGCTTTACATCAACGAAACCCTTCAAAGGGATCATATAACACAACAAAAGACCATCTGTCAAGTACACATCAATACTATACTAGTTGGAGCCCTGAATTCTTTAAAAAGCAAGCGCAACCCCATGGAGACAATGTAGTTAAATGTGTAGAAAAAATACTTGATAATGTTGAATATCCAGAAATCGGATATAAACGAGTTATGGGATTAATCCAACTACATAAAAGCTATGGTTCAGATAGATTAGAAAAAGCTTGTGAACTAGCCTTACAAGAGAATATAGCAACCTATACGCACATCAAAAACATCCTTAAGTACAAGATGGATATTAACCAAGAAACGATACAACAACTCAACGCCGATACTCCTCATATCCCTTCACACGCCAATATTAGAGGGGCGTCTTCTTATCAATAAACATTAATAATTAATTATATGGATAACAATCAGACCATCGAAAAACTAAAAGCAATGCGATTAAGTGATATGGCTTCACTACACAGCATGCATCTTAAAGACAACACAATCACATCTTTTACTATAGATGAATACATTGCTTTATTAACAGATCATGAGTATGAGAATAGACAAAATAGAAAAGTAGAAAGATTAATTAAACAAGCTAATTTTAGACAAAATGCCAGTATAGCTGATATTAATTATACCCACAATAGAGGCCTTGATAAGAATGCTTTTAATAGGCTTGCCACCTTAGATTTTGTACTAAAAAAACAGAATATTATTTTAACTGGAGCTAGTGGAGTTGGTAAAAGTTATCTTGCACAAGCCCTGGGATACCAAGCGTGCCTAATGGAACATAAAGTACTTTACTTTAATACAGCTAATTTATTTAACTTGCTAAAATCAAGCAAAATAGATGGAACGTATCAAAGAGAAATTAAGAAAGTACTCAAATGTGACTTGCTTATTTTAGATGACTTTGGACTACAACCTTTTGATAACCTGATCAGAGAAGCACTCTTTGATATCGTTGATCAAAGGTATAATCAAGCTTCTATTATTTTATCCTCACAAATCCCTGTATCGGCGTGGTACGATTTAATCGGAGAAAACACTATTGCTGATGCTGTTCTTGATCGTATCGTGAACTCTTCCCATAGAATAGACCTTAATGGGGAATCAATGAGGAAGACAAACTTTTAGCGTTTGAAATAACTTTTTTTGTATTATTGTATAACTTTTTAAAGTGGCACCATTTGACCGAAATAGGTGGCACGGTCTGACCGAAATACCCA
>NZ_JBMVQX010000077.1:0-2396 GCF_050522745.1 Myroides sp. C15-4
ACAGGATTAGTACCTGTTGACATCCCTTATACAGATACGTTTGAGACTGCTCAAGAATATGCTTTTAGAAACCATAGTGTAAATAAATGGCATATTGGTACAGCCGTAAATAACGGAGGAACTTCTGCTTTGTATATCAGTAACAATGATGGCGTAGCGAATGAGTATACCAATTCAGTGACGCAGACATCTCATGTGTACAAAGATTTTACTATTCCTGCAGATGCAGAAGAGCTTGAGGTGCAATTTGATTGGCGCTCTGTTGGAGATAATAGTGATGGATTTACCGTATGGGCCGTTCCGGTTGCTTTCGAACCAAGAGCAGGTACAGAAATTACTACAGCTGCAACTCGAGTTCGATTAGGTCGCACATTATATGGACAGAATAGCAACTTTGTGACCGAACGCCTTGTGATGGATGTTTCTGCTTTTGCAGGTCAAACGATGCGTTTAGTTTTTTCTTGGAAAAATAATAGTTGGGATGGAGAGAATCCACCAGCGGCGATTGACAACTTGAAATTGAATTATTCAACTTGTATTCAACCAACAAGTTCACAGGCAACAGCTGTTACTGCAGAGAGTATTGCTGTGAGTTGGAGCGCTGTAGAAGGAGTGACTGATTACGAATTGAAAATTACCACTACACCAACAGCTCCAGCCGAGACTGTGGCAGGGGTAACAGTTACAGGAACGACACATACCTTTGAAAACTTAGACAGCAATACAACGTATTATATTTGGGTACGCTCTATCTGTTCAACGACCAATAAGAGTTTTTGGAAAGGGCCTTTACAAGTGACAACAGATTTAGTGCCTGTAGATTTACCGTATCGTGATGGTTTTGAAGGGGATCAACAATATGCAATGCGCAATGATGCAGTGAATCAATGGTACATTGGAAATGCGGTGAATTATGGAGGACAAAAATCACTCTATATTTCGAATAATGGAGGAGTAGATAATCTCTATACATATACTGGAGTTTCACAGCAGTATTCGCAAGTTTATAAGGATTTTAATGTTCCCACAACAGGAGCTAATAATTTAGGGATTAACTTTGATTGGCGATCTGTCGGAGAGTCTACATGGGATGCTTTTAAAGTATGGTTAGTACCAACAACGTATAGACCAACAGCGGGTGTTGAAACAACAACTACCAATAGTGGAGGAGTTCTAATAGGAAGAAGTGTTTATAGTTTGAATTCTATTTTCCTCAATGAGCGTTTAGTTGTAGATGCTTCTGCTTTTGCAGGACAAAGAATGCGTTTGCTTTTTGAATGGAAAAATGATACAGGTGGTGGAGCTCAACCCCCTGCAGCAATTGATAATTTAGAGGTACACGTTATTACGTGTTCAGAACCAACTAACGTGCAAATTGATAGCGTTACATCAACGTCGGTAACTATTTCTTGGACTCCAGTAGAAGGACAGACAAACTATGAAGTGTATCATTCAGCAACTAACCCTGGATTATTAGGAGATACAGTAACTGGATCGGTAACCACGACAGAGAATCCTTATACTATTGAGGGGTTAGATGATAATACGGAGTATTTTATTTGGGTGAGAACGATTTGTAGTGCTACCAATAAGAGCTCTTGGGTTCGAGTTATTGGATGGACAGCACAAATTCCAGGCGAACTAACCTATGAAGATAACTTTGAAGGAGATAACAATTGGAGCTTTATTAGTAATGCTGACAATAAATGGGTGGTTGGTAGAGCCGTGAGTAATGGTGGAGTAAACGCACTATATATTACAAAAAACAATGGACTAACCAATACATATAATGGAGGTGTGACTACGGTGGCTCATGCGTACCGCGATCTTGCTGTACCAGCAGCGGCTATCGGAGGAAGTTTAACCTTTGATTGGCGTGCGCTTGGAGAAGGAAGCGTTAACTTTCCTACTGATTATATGAGAGTTTGGCTAGTACCTGCTAGTTTTAGACCTGTGATGGGACAACAAATAATGGCTGCGACTGGCCGTCTTCAAATTGGAGGGATATATTTCCAACAAGAAGAGTTTACTACTGCTTTAGAATCAGTTGATTTAACTCCATTTGCAGGGCAAACGATGCGTTTGGTCTTTGAGTGGATTAATGATAACTTCAGTGCATCTGACCCACCTGCGGCAATAGACAATATGATATTTAAAGTCGAAACATGTCCTGCAGTTACCGGATTGTCTGCTTGTGGAGGTGCTGATCGCATCAATTACGGATGGGATTCTCAAGAGGGGATGACCCGTTGGGAAATTGCCTTTTCAACAACAGATGGGGCAGAGCCAGACCCAGATTTAATCGAAATTGTAGAAGAACCTAATTATTCTGCTAGAGGATTAACGGTGAATACGACCTACTATTTCTATGTGCGCAATGTCTGTGGACCAGATGA
>NZ_JBMVQX010000078.1:0-2319 GCF_050522745.1 Myroides sp. C15-4
AATAACTAAGCTTTCGTCTTGCCCGGAGGGCACGAGATGAAAGCCCGTTGAACGGAACCGTAGGAAGCTTAATACGTATTATGGAGTTTTCGAAGTATGACTTTAAGATATACCAGCAGTAATTTTAGGATTACTGCTTTTTTATGGTTAAAGTTGTGCTGTTTCAATTGTTTTTTGGTGTTTTTTGGAACAATTAAACACAAGTTCCCTTACCCGTAAAACCTAATTCACAGAAGCAATTGTGTTTTCGATAAGATATGCTTTTGGCGGACCTCTTTGCCCAAAAACATGTAACGTAACCAAATTACCAACTTTGCAACAATAACATTTTCGATGTTGTGTTTTAGGTTCAACTATCGGTCGAATGATATTTAAATCTTCTTGTAATTGTTGCAATTTACCCCGTTTCCAACTGCTACTTAAAATACCGTAATGCCTAATTCGAACAAAGCGTTTAGGCAGAATATGTAAACTAAAGCGGCGGGCAAATTCTTCGTTTTTTAATGTTAATTGCTTGGTTTTACTGTGGTCTTTATAATCTTTGTAATGAATGGTAACCTCTTGATGAGTTACGTTTTTAATCCGATGGTTGCTAATAGCCACCTTGTGCGTATATCTCCCTAAATATTCAATGACTTGTTTGGGACCACCAAAGGGGCGCTTGGCATAAACCACCCAATCCTTTTCAAACAAACTTTGCAAGACTTGAGCATCTGCCAATTTTTCTTTGCGCAACAAGGCTACATATTTGGCACGAAAAACCTTACTCAAGGCTTTTACTGCAAACAAGTATTTATCGGTTTTTATCTTTCGTTTCCATTTGCCGTTTGTATCAATTCCACCACCTGGAACAATGCAATGCAGATGCGGATGCAAGCTCAAATTTTGTCCCCAAGTGTGTAAAATAGCAATCATGCCCAAATGCAAACCTTCACTTTTACCAAATTGAGATAAAGTAGCCCAAACCGATTCAAACAAAATTTTATAAATCAATTGTGGTTGATGAAGCGCTAAGCCATTAAGCGTATCGGGTAAAGTGAAAACCACATGATAATACGAACAGGGCAATAAATCCTGCTCGCGAGACTGAATCCATTCCTCGCGTTTATGTCCTTGACATTTTGGACAATGCCTGTTGCGACAACTGTTGTAACTGATGTTGATGTTTCCACAGGTATCACACGCATCTACATGTCCGCCCAAAGCAGCAGTTCGGCATAAAGTCAGTGCTCGGAGTGTTTTCTCCTGATGAACCGTGAAGTTTTGATGGGATAAATCAACTTTTCTCAGCACATCAGCTACTTCCCATTGCGGCTGCATAGCGCAAAAACGGTATCAATTGGACTGTGTATTTTTTGGTTTTCGAGCTGACAAACATGTAAATATTCCATCGTAGTTTCGATGCGTTCATGCCCCATCAATTTCTGAACTTGCAGAATATTTACACCATCTTCCAATAAATGGGTCGCATAGCTGTGGCGCAGCGTGTGTGTATGCACATCTTTTAAAATGCCTGCTTTTTTACAAACCGATTGAATCGCCCATTGAACCCCGCGTTGGCTGTATCGAGAATCAAATCCTTTGGTATCTTTGGTATTACCCGTAAATAAAAATGTGGTGGGATGTTCGACTGAAATATATTTTTTAATCCCTCGAATGATATGATCAGAAAGCGGAACATAACGATCCTTCTTCCCTTTACTTTGAACGATATGAAGGAGTTTCCGATCAAAATCTAAATGCTTTAATTCGATGTTTCTCACTTCCATACAACGAAGTCCACAACTGTAAATCAAACCAATTAAAATGCGATGTTTAAGTAAATCGGCATGTTGAAGCAATTTCCAAATCTCATCTCGACTAAGAATTACGGGAAGTTTTTTTTCTTTAGGAATGGAAGGTAAATGAAGATAATCGTACGGAAGATTTTCGGTTTTTAATAGAAACCTTAGTCCGTAAACCGTGTGTTTAAAATACGATTGAGAAGGAGAATTCGACCGTTGTTGTAGTTCAAAAAGATAGTCTTTAACTTGTTCGGGATCTAATTCGGTAGGTAAACAGCCAAAATGAAGTGCCATTGCAGCCACATGGCGGGAATAATTATCAAAAGTGCGTTTACTTCTACCTAAAATGGAAATATTTCGTTCGAAACGTTGCAGAAGTTCAGAGAAACCATTAATTTCACTACAAGCGCGATTCAAATATTTGTTCGCTCTTAATTCCTCCGGAGATTTTTTTTAGTTACCATAATTTTATTTTTTTAATATCCTAAATATATGACTTCTAACGGAAAAGCTACCGAAGGTTTAGTTCAACATC
>NZ_JBMVQX010000079.1:0-2241 GCF_050522745.1 Myroides sp. C15-4
ACTGAAGCTCAAAGCTACACTCAAAATACCCAGTTGTACTATCTGTTTTATCATACGTGTATCTTTTAGAAGAATCTTGGCGCTGTTACGCGCTTAAAGCCGTTAAACAAAGTAAAGCGCATAAAAATCTCATGCGAGCCTGAGTTGTAGTTCGCTAGCTTAGTCGTCTCAGCATCGTAGCTATACCCAACAAAGATATTTTCAGATACTTGAAAACCTACTAAACCACTCACTGAGGCATCCCAACGATAAGCGATACCAGCGGTAAACTTCTCAACAAACATAAAGTTCGCTGTTAGGTCAACCTGTAAGGGTGAACCTTCTTCGATCTTCACCATAGCTGCGGGTTTGAATTTTATGTCGCGATTCAGATCGAAAACATACCCTCCTGTCGCAAAAACGTGAACCTTTTCTCGTAGTGTTCTCACATCGTTGTCGTTATAACGCGTGCGAGTCAATAAGTTAGGTGCAGATAAGCCCACATAGGCCTTGTCTGAGTATAAGAACAATCCTGCTCCTATATTCGGAGTGAATTTATTCTTGATATCACTCTCCGCTACAGGATCTGACGGATTGTAAATGTGCAACTTACTGTAATTCACATCCAGTAAGTTTGCAGATCCTTTCAATCCGAAGGCCAACTTATAGTGGTAATTCAAATCGATCGCATAGGATAAATCAATCGACAGCGTATTGTCGTCCATCACACCTAAGTGGTCATTGACAAAGTTTACACCTAAGCCTAAGCCTGAATCACCTAAAGGGCTATTCACTGATAGCGTTGCCGTTTTTGGGGCGCCTTCTAATCCTACCCATTGGGTACGATACAAGCCAAAGATGTTCAACCCTTCATTACTCCCGGCATAAGCAGGGTTAATGTTCGAGTGATTGTACATGTATTGGGTATATTGTGGATCTTGTTGCCCATAGGCGTGAGTCATACTCAACAAGCCTATACCCCCAAGAACAATCGTCTGTATTGTGTTTCTTAGTTTCATCTACTATTGATTTAATTAGACTCCAAATGTAAATTTGCAGCTTTCTTAATCATACGGCTACCATTGGCATCGCTGTATTCATACGTAACCACGTAGTAATACGTACCACTTGGCAGTTTTTTGCTCTTATCTACCGTAACGCGACCTTCGGAATAGCCTTTAAATACATTGCTACTACCATCTCCCTTAGGATCATACCCTTTGGTCTCGTAGACGCGTACTCCCCAACGGTTGTAAATCTCTACGGTATTATTTGGATATTTCTGGATGTTGTCAATAATAAAGTAATCGTTCTTACCATCACCATCTGGAGTAACTAGGTTGTAAATC
This sequence comes from Myroides sp. C15-4, assembly GCF_050522745.1. Taxonomy (NCBI): domain Bacteria; kingdom Pseudomonadati; phylum Bacteroidota; class Flavobacteriia; order Flavobacteriales; family Flavobacteriaceae; genus Myroides; species Myroides sp. C15-4. Next base: position 1,329 of record NZ_JBMVQX010000079.1, read on the forward strand.
ACGATATCACCATCTAAGATCCAGTCTTTCTTAACTGTGGCTAAGGTGAAAAATCCATAGCCTTTTACTGCAGATACGGTCGTAATTTCTTTGGAAGACATATCAACAACACCTCCTTCATCCACCCACAATTGTTGGGTAGCATCCCAACGAACAATGTGCAGTTCGCTTTCTGGATCCACCAACATCGCTGGTAAAGTGGTGCGTTCATCCCAACTCAAAGTCAGTAAGATATCGCTCTTTGTATTATCGCCGCGGTCTAACAACCAGTATTCTGACGTATTCAGCTCTTTAATAACACCCACTGTGGTAGGACGTGCTTCGAAAAAAGCATCGTCTTTGGTGCGGTACTCCCCTACAAAAGCGTCTTTCACTGAGGAAGGGGCTGTAATGCGCGCATAGCGGTACATTTGCTCATCGCCTTTGGGGTATTGGAAAGGTTCATTACCGATCTTTTCCACTTGTCCTTCCGCATGAGAGGCATCCTTCACGTTGATCGCTTTGGATCCTTGTTGAAAACTCAACATACCCACTGCGGTCTGCTCCCCAGGTAAAACCGTAGGATCTACTTTGATGATCCCCTCTTGAAAATCAACCGTACCGTAAACGTCAATGTTGTTTTTCAAGTCAAATGCAACTTTGGGGGTAGCATTATTCAAATCTACATGGTGGAATTCTGAAATTGAACGCCCGCTGATCAATTGAGCCCCTTGTTCATTTTCATAACGCGTAAATACCGCTTTGCCTGTTTTGCGATTTGTCGTGAAGCTATAAAAACCATCGTTGTTAAAATCGCGGTAGTAATAAGCCGTACCATCGTTTACCAGTTGAGCATCTTCTTGGTTATCAAAACTATAAAGCGTTGAAATAACACCACCTGTAGCAACTGATAGCTGACCTTGGTTGACAAAAG
>NZ_JBMVQX010000080.1:0-2156 GCF_050522745.1 Myroides sp. C15-4
TTTTGAGGACAAACAATGAAAAAACCCCGCCTTTTTTAGACGGGGTTTTGTTTTTTAGGCTTTTTAGACAGCCTCTTCTACAATGCTTTATCTTTTAGTTCTTACAGCGAGATCATATAAAAAAGTAGCTAATTCTTCTCTTATTTACCTACTACAATAAATTCACTTCGTCTATTTTCTTGGTGTTCGGCATCACTACAGCGAACGCCATTGCTACAGCGGTTGATCAATTGTGTCTCTCCATACCCTCGTCCTATTAAACGATGCGGATCAATGCCTTGATCTATCATCCATTGAATCGTCGATTTGGCACGACGATCCGATAAACTCAAATTATAGGCGTCTTTTCCTTTGCTATCGGTATGCGAACGAACATCTACTTTTAACGTTGGATATTTTCGCATTACTTCCACAATCTTCATTAGCTCAATCGAAGCATCATAGCGAATGTTGGATTGATCAAAATCAAAGTAAATCGGCGCTAGATTTAATAATTGGGCTAAATCTGTGTTGACCTCAATTGGAATTTCCGTTTGCTCTAGACCAATATCCACAGTCTTCACGCCTGGTTTATCATTATTATTAAATGCCATCTCCACGGTATTATAGGTATCTGCTTTCACTTTGATGCGATATTTAATTCTACAGTCCAACAGCATGATCGCATAATATCCTTTGCTATTGGTACGAAGCGTATCGCTCTTTTGATACACTGCATCAGAGATCACAACTAGTGCATTGGCTAAAGGAGCTTTGGTTTGCTTGTCATATACCGTTCCCTCAAGGGTTTGCTTACATGGTTTCTCTGCCCAAAAATAGATATCATCAGAACCTTTACCTCCTGGGCGATTCGAACTAACAAATCCCTTGTTTGCCTTAGCATCTATATAAAAACCAAAATCATCTAAGGGGCTGTTGATCGGCTCTCCCATATTTACCACGGGTCCAAAACTGCCATCGGGATAAATAGGCGTGGTGAAAACATCCAATCCCCCTAGGCCAGGATGACCATCAGAAGAAAAATACAGCTGGTTGTCTGAAGAAATAAAAGGAAAACTTTCTCGCCCTTCCGTATTAATGCTTCCACTTATATGTTCTACTGCACCATATCCTCCATTTTCATACAAACCAACGCGATACAGGTCCGATTGTCCTACGCTTCCCTTGCGATCCGAGGCGAAATATAACCATTTTTCATCAGGGGTTAAAGCGGGATGGGCAGTATTAAAATCATCCGAATTGATCGGTAATTCTTCTACCTGCCCCCACTGCCCATCCGCTTGTTTTATTGCTTTATATATTTTTAGTAAGGAAGTATTTTCTTTATTTTGCTTGCTCTTCCCATTGCTCTTGGCGTTGTTTCGCGTAAAGTACATCGTCTTACCATCTTGTGTAAACACAGCTGTTGCTTCATTTACATTTGAGTCTTCCATCTCCAAGCGAACTAATTCTCCAAACCCTTCTTTGTTTATGGAGATACGGTATAAACTCGTATAACTCTCATTAGTCCAAGCGTGGATATCCTGTTGTCTTTCATCTGCTGTTGCTCGTGCAGAAGTAAAGATAAACTGATCTCCTAACATCGTTCCCCCGTAATCTGAGTATAGGCTATTTAGCTCCAACGCTTTGATCTCATAACGACCCGAATTGTGACTAATTTGAGTCAGGTAATCGCGGTTCTGGTTGTACAAGGTGGCTCGGGAATCACCTCCCTCCAGCTTGTAAAACTGATCCATCAAAGCCTTTGATTTTTCGTAATTCTTCTGACTTTTCAGCGTTTGAGCATAGCGGTAGTAATATTCAGAGGACAATAATGCGAGATCTTTGTCTTTATAATCTCCTTCAAAAAGTTCATAATACCATTTATAGGCTTCTGCTAACTTTCCATTGAAGTAATACGAATCGGCTAAGTTTTGCAAAACCGATGTATTGATGTATCCTTGATTGGCCAAGCCTTCATAAATCTCAATTGCATTGGCATAGGCCAAGTGATCAAAATCTTTATCTGCTCGCTTTTCTCTTCCTTTTTGACCATAACTCACCGTGACTACTGTGAGCAGTATAGTTACAATGAGTCCAACTTGTTGTAGTTTTTTTTTCATATCAAACTAGTTTAGAAGAACCTTGGAGCGGTTACGCGCTTCAAGCTGTTAGAC
>NZ_JBMVQX010000081.1:0-2127 GCF_050522745.1 Myroides sp. C15-4
GTTCGTGTCAGTTATTCTGATGCGAATAAAAACAATAAAATTGACGTCGGTGAAATTGTAGAGGAAAACAACTACTATCCATTTGGTTTAGCGCATAAAGGTTATAATGAGAAGAATAACACCATCGCCAAGAATTATAAGTATCAGTATAATGCCAAAGAGTTACAAGAGGAGTTAGGCTTCAATGTCTATGATTACGGTGCCCGTAACTACGATGCAGCTATCGGCCGATGGATGAATGTGGATCCGTTGGCGGAGAAAATGCCAAGTTGGAATCCTTATACTTATACCTTTAATAATCCAATTATGTTTACGGACCCAACAGGAATGATAGGTGAAGGAATAATTGTAGGTAATTCAACTAAAGAAAACTTCGTAAATAATCAAGCATTAAATACTTTTGCATCAACGAAAGAGGGAAAGGAATTTTTAAGTGATTATGCAAAAAAAGGAGATGTTGTTGGTGATCATACTTTTAATAAAGATGGGAAATATCATAATAAAGGTATAGATATAGTGTTTGAATCGAAAGATTTGGGTAGAGGTGTTGGGGGGAATACTTCTAGCTCTATGCAAGAAGGTAGAGCTGAGATTCTATTTACTATTAATAGTAATCCAATCGTTGATTCATCTGATGGTAATTATTACGATACTAGAAATCTTAGTAATAAAAATGATATGGTAAAAGCTATTATAGGTAGAACTATAACTATTTTTCATGAAACTTTTTTGCATGGTGACCATAGTACTAAAGATTATTTGGATGATTATAGTTTTAATAAAAGTAACATTGATCCACATATATTAAATCATTATAAAAACAACCTTAAACATGCAGGTCATGCCCAAGCTCAATTTGGTTCAGATGCTTCAAGTTTATTGTTTAATACAAAAGGATTTAAAGGTATTGAATCAGCGAATTCTAAGTGGAGTTCAGGTCAGCACTATAGTGGTAGTCAATTGAAAAAAATGATGTGGAATTTCCAAGGAAGTTATAAATAGTTTTAAGATGAGAGTTTATTTTTTAGGATGCATATTTTTTCTTTTTTTTTCATGTCAACAAGAAAATGTTATAGTAACTGAATATAATTATTTTACAGCGGATATTTGGAATAAGAATTCAATAAAAGACAAGTATGTAGTATACAAGGCTTTGTTAGAAGGGGATTCATTATCAATATATAAAAGAGATAATGGAATTCGTAATAAATTTAAATTTGCTTTAGATGCAAAAGGAATTTATGTAGTGGAAAATAAGAGGCGAAAATTATTGTATTCGTTTGAAAAAAATGTAAAAATACTAAGAGATAGTAGTGTAACTAAGAGCTTCTATAATGAAGTGGAATTGATAGAAAAAAAGAAGTATATAATTAATGAAGTAGAATATCAAATCTATCATTTTTTAGAAAGCGATTATGATGTAACATTAGATAGTTATTACTTAGAAGGAGAGGGCTTTATTTGTTTTTATGAATTTAAAGGAAGTGAGTTTTTGTATCTTGATTCTCCAAAGGCATTAGAAGTATATAAAATATTTTCTGAGGACTATTCTTTTAATGCTGTATTGCAAGCAGAGATGATGAGAGAAAATGTTTTAAAAAGTAAAGAGAATTAATGATCTTTTTTAAGAATATATAAACCCGCTAGTTCTAAGACTAGCGGGTTTTATGTTACATAATACTTTTCAGTTTCGTTTGTTTAAGGAAGGAGTCAAGCAGTTCCATGACCACATTTTTTTTATCGTCTGGGAGTTTTTGGATATCTGCAATTTTGTTTAGTAGGTCTTTTTCAATCAAAAAAAACTTATCTTTATAAGAACAGTTGGTCTTTGATAACAAAGTATGCACCTGACCAACCGCATATTTTCTAACTTAGTGTAAGGTAGTAAGTTTGTCTCAAATAATAAAGAGATGAATAAACAAGAAATCATGTACTCACATGTTGAAGAATGGAAAGCAAGTAGATTAACACAAGCAGCTTATTGTGAAGAACAAAGATTAAAGTTACCCACTTTTAGTTACTGGGTACAGAAATATCATAAGCAATCTAGCCTCGATCGCGCGGATTTGCAATCCGTGCGTTAGATTCCCCCCGATGCTTTGGATGAACTAAATGAAGCTAAGTCTG
>NZ_JBMVQX010000082.1:0-2061 GCF_050522745.1 Myroides sp. C15-4
TAAATCAGTGTTAAAGCCTGTAACATTAGGTCGTTAGTGTGCTTATTTGGTTCATTGTTTTGAGATTTAACAATTCGTAAAAATGAAAAACTGTAAACCTTTTTCAATAATTTTGTTTTTTTTAAAAGGAATTGATTATTTCGCATTCGGTTGTTTGGCCCCCCAGTCCTTTATTTTTGATACATGGGGGAGAGAAAGTAGATTTTTAGCTGCTTGAACAAACGTTTATTCTTTTAGTAATACAAGGAAGCTACACTTTGTGTTTGTTGGAAAAAGAAAATGAATACCCAAAAGAGGATATGGTAAAAAAAAAAACAATCTTGAGGTCGTATTCCTAAACGACCTCAAGATTGTAAGTTTAATGTGGTTTCAATTGCTTTTTAGTTGGGCTTACTATGCTCCACAAGATTGCCCGTTTATTCGTCGTTATTTTTCGTATAGCGCTAGGCTTGAATCGGTACAAAGTATAGTTGTTATGATTGAACTACCAGTTGCGAATGTACCTTGTGTAGTCCCTGTATTATTGGCTACGGAGGTTCCAAGATTACCAGCTTGGATGACTAGTTTTAGTTTATTGTTTTTGGGTGTTAAAGGGACATTAGTTAGATCAAATTGTTTTGTGTGCAGATTACGAATAGTTGATGATATTTGAGCTGGATAATCTGGATAAACTGTTGTTTTATATACTTCTATATTATTGACATATATTTTTATGATTTGGTATATTTTAATGTGTTTGTTTGGTGTACCAGATGTATTTAAAACAAGAAAATGATGTAAGTCGAATGAGTAACTTATCATTTTAGGTTTGTTAATCGCTTCAAAAACGTCAAAGGTAATGGTGTCAATTGTTTTTTCAGTGCGCATTGACGAGAGGGTTACTTCATTATAGGTGAAATTAACAGAAGTACCAACACGACTAGTAGGATTGTTGATAAAATTCGTTAAGCTATACCCTGTACGCGTAGGAAAGGTTACTCCAGTTCCCGTTATAGGTGTTCCCGCATTGTCTACCTCGATTTCATTATAATAGGTAAACGTATTGTTTTGATTGTCTACTAATTTAGTTGTTTTGGGGTCAGCCTTTTGTTCAGCAATAAAATCATCTAGAGTTTTGTCCTCATTTCCTGCAAGGGTTTTCCACAGTTCAAAGGTAGAGTGTCCTGTATCCCCTTTTTCCCCTTGTGGACCTTTTAATGCTGTTAAGAAATCCGCTTCTGTTTTGCCTGTATTTTCTGGTATTTGAGTCCAAAGTTCATAAGCTGATTGTCCATTAGTTCCATCGGTTCCTTTTTCTCCTTTTAATGCTACTAAGAAGTCTGCTTCTGTTTTACCAGCATTCTCGGGTTTTTCAGCCCAAAGTTCATAAGCCGATTGCCCATCTGCTCCTTTATCTCCTTTATCTCCTTTTAATGCTGCTAAGAAATCTGCTTCTGTTTTACCTGTATTTTCGGGTTTTTCAGCCCAAAGCTCATAAGCCGATTGTCCATTCGTTCCATCGGTTCCTTTTTCTCCTTTCAATGCTGCTAAGAAGTCAGTTTCTGTTTTACCCGCATTTTCGGGTTTTTCAGCCCAAAGCTCATAAGCCGATTGTCCATTTGTTCCATCGGTTCCTTTTTCTCCTTTTAATGCTGCTAAGAAATCTGCTTCTGTTTTGCCTGTATTTTCGGGTTGTTCAGCCCAAAGCTCATAAGCCGATTGTCCATTTATTCCATCGGTTCCCTTTTCTCCTTTCAATGCTGCTAAGAAGTCAGTTTCTGTTTTACCTGCATTTTCGGGTTGTTCAGCCCAGAGTTCCAGTGCTGATTTTCCGTCAGCGCCCGTAGCTCCTCTGTCGCCTTTATCTCCCTTTTCTCCTTTTAATGCTGCTAAGAAATCTGCTTCTGTTTTGCCTGTATTTTCGGGTTTTTCAGCCCAAAGCTCATAAGCCGATTGTCCATTTGTTCCATCGGTTCCTTTTTCTCCTTTTAATGCTGCTAAGAAATCTGCTTCTGTTTTGCCTGTATTTTCGGGTTGTTCAGCCCAGAGTTCCAGTGCTGATTTTCCGTCAGCGCCCGTAGC
>NZ_JBMVQX010000083.1:0-2027 GCF_050522745.1 Myroides sp. C15-4
GACATCAATAAAGTAGCCAAAGGATCGCATGAGTTTATGGTGTTGTATGACATTTTCTTATCTAAGAAAGTATCTAGTTCGTCTCGTTATTTCTAAAAGCCAAACACACATACAATGAAAATAAGAAAGGTTTATTTAAGTCTGTTATTGGGAGGTCTTTTGTCCACACAAAGTATAAGTGCTCAAGAGCCAATCAAGCCTCCCTTGGAGATTGCCAATGAACACTATAACCGCTATGAGTTTGTTGAAGCGGCTAAGGTGTATCAGAAGCTGATCCGCGGAGCCAAGACAGATAATTATATTTATTTACAATTAGCAGATTGTTACTACAATATCTTCAATACGGTTGAAGCGGCGAAGTACTACGGTAAAGCCTTGGAGAAGGATCCGAGTTTAGATTCCGAGCTTTACTACCGCTTTGCTCAGATGCTCAAGGCCAGTGGTCGTTATGAGTCATCTAATGCGGCTATGAAGAAATTTGCGGAGCGCAATCCAGAGGATCAACGCGCTATTGCATTTTTACGCGAGCCAGATTACATTCCAAGATTGCGCGAGCAAGAGGAGTTGTTTACCTATGAAGAATCGGGGATCAATGATCGTCAGGGGAATGATTTCGGCGCTTTTTTAACTACGGGCGACACGCTTTACTTTGCGTCTACTCGTGCTGGTAACGACTCGAAGAAGAAGTATGGCTGGGATAACCAAGGGTATTTGGATATCTACCAAGCGAAATACAAAAACGCAGATGATCCGTTATACGATGTAGAACCTGTTTCGGAGTTGAATACGAAGTATCACGATGGTCCAGCTACCGTTACAGGGGATGGACAGACGATGTACTTTGCCACGGAGAGTTTCCGAGCGGGTAAGTTTGTTAAGAACAAAGCCAAGCTTGTGAAGTTAGGAAAAGTAAGTGTTTTCCGCGCAACAAGAAAGAAAGACAAGTGGACGGACTTTGAACCTGTTCCTTTCAACGGTAGTGATTACTCGGTAAGTAACCCTAGTGTGAGCAAGGATGGACGTACGTTGTACTTCTCATCTGATATGCCAGGCACGATGGGTAGCACGGATATTTGGAAAGTGGATATTGATTCGGATGGCAACTATGGAACGCCTGTTAATATGGGTAGTCAGATCAACACCGAAGGTAGGGAATCGTTTCCTTTTATCTCTGAAGATGGTAAGTTGTACTTTGCATCGGATTCACGCAAGGGATTTGGAGGCTTGGATGTTTATGTGGTTGACTTAGCTATTCCACAGGCAGAGCCGAAGAACTTAGGGGCTCCGATCAACACGGCTAAAGATGATTTCGCATTTTCGTTCTACCCAGGTAAAGACATTGGATTCTTTTCAACCAACCGCATTGGGCGCGATGACATCTACAAAGCGAAACCGGTTTGTAATACAGAAATGTATGTAACAGTAACCCATAAAGATACAGGTAAGATTTTAGAAGGTGCTCGTGTAGATATCTTTGATGATCGCAAGAACTTGATCGAGACGAAGTTTACGGATCGTCGTGGTATTGTGGAATACGTGGTGGATTGTGATAAGTTTTACCACTTACAGGTAGACAAAGAGGATTTTGAAGGCAAGTCGATTGAAGTTCCCTTGAACCGCAAAGGGGGTCGTCAGTTAGTGAATGTAGGTCTTCGTCCAATCGAGGTGATTGTAACCAAAGACGAGATCATCTTAGGGGATATTTACTTCGAGTTTGACCGCTCGAATATCACCCAACAAGGGGCGTTTGAATTGGATAAGCTAGTGAAGGTGATGAAGCGCAATCCACAGCTGCGCATCAAAGTAGGTGCTCACACGGACAACCGCGGAAGTGCTACTTACAACCAGAAGCTATCAGAGAATAGAGCTAAAACAACGGTTCAGTATGTATTGTCGAAAGGCATTGAAGCCTACCGCTTAGAATCTCAAGGATACGGAGCAAGTGAACCAAAAATAGATTGCAAATCGAACTGTTCAGAAGAAGATCACGCGATCAACAGACGAAGTGAGTTTGTCATCATTAAATA
>NZ_JBMVQX010000084.1:0-2021 GCF_050522745.1 Myroides sp. C15-4
AGCACAGGTGCCACAACAGCACAAGCAATTTTCACCTCCTATGAAAATCAAACAGGACCTCAGCTGATATCAGGAGAAAAGCCTTCTGAGTTTTATCGCGTTACTTTGAATAATTCGACACCCGTAATGGCGTTTGATTTAAAAAATGAGATGAATGTCAAAGGAAGTGTTGATTTTCAGGATGGGATTATGCAGGTGGATTCACTCCAAGGGATGCTTACCTTTCATTCGGGAGCCAAAGGGCTTAATGTGCATGATGCTAGTCATGCCGAAGGGTATGTAGAAAAGATAGGCAAAGAAGCCTTTGTCTTTCCCATTGGAGATCAAGGAATATATCGTCCGGCGCGTATTTCATCTCCACCCAATGAGAAAGAAATCTATCAAAGTAAGTATGTGTTAGGGGATCACCAATTTTTCCGCAGTCATAGTGCCACAAGTACTTCGATTTTATTGCTCAATACCCAGGAATATTGGAAGGTAGAAAAACCGAGCAATAGCAGTGGAAATATTATGTTGACGTTGAGTTGGGATGAACGTACAAGCTTAGCAGAACTAATAGAAAACTCCGAAGAACAACTACACATTGTGCGTTGGGATGAGCAAGAAGAGCAGTGGGTCGATGAAGGGGGGATTGTTTCTGTCGATACCAAAGAAGTGACAACTCCAGCTCATTTACGTGGCTATGGTTATTTTACTTTAGCCAAGGTCGACGTTCGCTTGGCTGATAAGGATTTAGTGGTGTACAACTTAGTGACACCTAATGGGGATGGGAAGAACGATTATTTCTTGATCGACAACCTCCACCGCTATCCGAACAATCGGGTAGAGATTTACAACCGTTGGGGTGTAAGGGTGTATGAAGCCGATCATTATGGCAGTTCAGACCGTGTGTTTAGAGGATATTCGGACGGTCGTGCAACGATTAAAAAGAACGAGAAGCTACCTACTGGTACGTATTATTATATCCTGACGTATGAGAAGAGCGACAAACATGGATCTCGTACGATTAAGAAGTCAGGATACCTGCATTTAGAGACGAATTAAAACCTAGATCATCGTGAAAAAAAAGAAGATATCTATAGGGGTCAGCTTGGTTTTACTAGGTTGTATCCCCAGCAAAACGCATGCCCAACAAGATCCGCAATACACCAACTATATGTACAACCATACCCGTATTAATCCCGCTTATGCGGGTAGTGAACAGGGATTAAACATTTTTGGGTTGTATCGTACCCAATGGGTGGGATTGGATGGCGCCCCTAAAACAGCCACCTTAGCTGTGGATACCCCACTGGGCCGCTCAGGCTTGGGCTTGGGAGTGAACTTTACCAACGATCGTTTGGGTGCAATGGATGAAAATACGTTAGCCGTGGATTTATCCTATGGGATTGATCTGAATAGCGAGTATAAACTCGCTTTTGGATTAAAGGGCTCAGGAGGTTTGTTGAATGTTGATTACAATAAGTTGAGTATTTATGAAGAGAGCGATCCTGTAGTTGCCAATAACGTAGACAATTCCTTTAGCGCAAATCTCGGTGTGGGTCTGTTTTTGTATTCCGAGAAGGCCTATGTTGGCCTATCTGCTCCGCATTTGTTTACCCAATCGCGTTATGATGACAATGCCGTCAATACCCTTCGTCAACGCATGCATTTGTATGCGACAGGAGGCTATGTATTTGACCTGAATTATAATTGGAAATTAAAACCAGCGGCAATGGTTAAGATGGTAGCAGGAGCACCGCTTCAGGTCGATTTGAGTGCGAATTTTATGTTTAGAGAGAAGTTCACCTTTGGCGCTGCTTACCGCTGGGATGCCGCTGTGAGTGGGCTGGTTGGTTTTCAGGTGAATGACAAGATGATGATCGGTTACAGTTACGATGCCGATACAACGAAGTTGTCGCATTACAATTCGGGCTCCCATGAGATTTTTCTTCGCTTTACTTTGTCTAACAGCTTGAAGCGCGTAACCGCTCCAAGGTTCTTCTAAACTAGTTTGATATGAAAAAAAAACTACAACAAGT